>NZ_NHSG01000450.1:0-11168 GCF_020024005.1 Streptomyces purpurogeneiscleroticus | reverse complement strand
GGGCGGGCCGTACGCGGGGGCGGCCCAAGAGACACCATGTCAGCAATCATTACCGGTGGGTAGCAGGCGGACGTGAATTCCCCGGCCGTGCAGAACCCACTGGACCACACGGAACCCGCTGGACAACACGGCGGCGTACCGGTGGGATGAGGGCGTGCTGACCGACACCGCGACCGATGTCTTCGAAGAACACCGCCCCGTCCTCCAGGGCGTGGCCTAC
This sequence comes from Streptomyces purpurogeneiscleroticus, assembly GCF_020024005.1. Classification (NCBI taxonomy): domain Bacteria; kingdom Bacillati; phylum Actinomycetota; class Actinomycetes; order Kitasatosporales; family Streptomycetaceae; genus Streptomyces; species Streptomyces purpurogeneiscleroticus. Next base: position 10,948 of record NZ_NHSG01000450.1, on the reverse strand, counting down.
CGCATGCTCGGCCGGGTGGCCGACGCCGAGGACGTCGTCCAGGAGGCGTGGCTCCGCTGGTCGGCCGCCGACCACGACACGGTACGGGAGCCGCGCGCCTACCTGGTGCGGGTCACCACCCGGCTCGCGATCGACCGGCTCCGCCAAGTGCAGGCCCGGCGCGAGGCATACGTGGGGCCGTGGCTCCCCGAGCCCGTCGCCACCGACTTCGGCGGCGCCGTCCCGGACAGCGCCGACCGCGCCGTCTTCACCGAGTCCGTCACGCTCGCGGTCCTCGTCGTCATGGAGTCCCTCTCGCCCCTGGAGCGCGCCGTCTTCGTGCTGCGCGAGGCGTTCGGCTATCCGTACGCGGAGATCGCGTCCGTACTGGAGCGGGGTGAGGCCGCGGTGCGCCAGCTGGCGGGGCGGGCGCGGCGCCACGTGGAGGAGCGCAAGCCGCGCTTCGAGGTGAACCCCGAGCGCCAGCGCGACCTGACCGAACGGTTCCTCGCCGCCGCGGCCGGCGACGACCTCCAGGGGCTGATCGGCCTGCTCGCCGAGGACGTGCGGCTGGTCGGCGACAGCGGCGGCAAGGCCAAGGCGCCGCTGCGCGTCATCGAGACGGCGGACAAGGTCGGGCGGTTCCTGGTCGGCGTCTCCAAGGCCCCGGCCGTGGACCTGCGGTTCGGCTTCGCCGAGCTCAACGGCGGGATCGCGCTGGTGGGGCGGGTCGGCGACCGGGTCGACTCGGTGTTCCAGCTCGATGTGGTCGACGGCCGCATCCAGACGATCTACGTCGTCCGTAACCCGGACAAGCTGGCGGCGGTGTCGGCGGCGGCCTGAGCCCCGTCCTTCCGTAAAGCCCGCCCTTCCGTAGAGCCGGCGGCCCGATGGGTCGCCGGCTTCGTGTGCTCATCGCCGCATTCGCGCGCCCATTGGCCGTGTCCAACCGTGTTGAGTCGGTCACGCTACGGCATCGGATCGCCCATTGGTCTTGACCAAGGGTGAGGCCGCTCATATCGTCGCAGGCATATCTCAACAACCTTTAATAAAGAAGCGCTCGAAACCCCTGGCCGGCGCCGGGGGGCACCCCGGGGGGCGGTCCCGGGACACGGCGAATGCGGAGGACAGGGTGGGGACCACGCAGCTCGACACGGTGCAGGAACCGAAGTACTGGCACCTCAAGACCGTGCTCAGCGAGGCGCTCGACTCGGAGTTCGCGGTCGGCGAGATCCTGCCGAACGAGCGGGACCTCGCGGCGCGCTTCGGGGTTGCCCGCGCCACGCTCCGGCAGGCGCTCGAACAGCTCGAACTCGAAGGCAGGCTGCAGCGGCGCCGCGGCGTGGGCACCACGGTCGCGCCGCCCCGTATGGGCGTGCCCGTGGACCGCTCCGGACACAGCTGGCCCGGCGCGCCCGGTGACGCCTGGCAGCCGGCCGACGCGGCGGCGGTGGACGGCAGCGCGGTCCCCGCGGCCGTCGCCGAGCCGCTGGGGGTGGGCGCGGGCGACACCGTGCACGTCGTGCGGCGCACCAGGGTCGACAACGGCCAGCCGGTCGCGGCCGAACTGCTCTATGTACCGGCCGAGTCCGTCCCCGGACTGGCGACGGCCGCCGCCACCGGCCCGGTGGCCCGCGCCCGTGCCGTCCTCCAGGAACTGCAGCGGCTCGAACTGGACGGCGAGGAGCGCGCCGTGGAACTGGGCTCGGCGCGCGCCGAGGACGCCAAGCAGCTGGACCGGCTCCCGGGCGCGCCGGTACTGGTGGTCACCACGCGCTATGTGACCGGCGGCCGCACCACCGCGGTCTCCGTGTCCACCTACCGCGCCGACACCTGCCGCCTCACCTTCGGGGACCGCGATGACGTGGCGGTACTGACGGGCTGAGACGACGTGGCGGTACTGCCGGGCCGAGGCGGGCCGTACTGGCCGGCGTCCGGCTGTCAGCGCCGGGCCGTCACCGTGCCCTCCACCGCGAACAGCTGCTCCTCGACGTGGTCGAGGGCGAGGCGCAGGGCGCCGGTCGCCACCGCCGCCTCGCCCAGGGCCGACAGGGCGACCTGCGGTGGCCGCAGACAGTAGCGCGCCAGCTCCTCGCGCAGCGGGGCCAGTACACCGTCCAGACCGGCCGCCCAGCCGCCGACCACGACGATCTCCGGGTCCAGGGCGAGGACCAGCGCGGCGACGTCGTGCACCAGCCGCTGAATGAAGCGCCGCATCGCGTCCCGGGCGCGCGCGTCGCCCTCGCGCGCCAGCGTGAACACCCTTGCGACCTGTGCCTCGTCCAGCGGGTGCAGCGGTTCGCCGGTCGTCGACAGCAGCGTTTCCGGCGTCTCCCCGCGCCCCAAGAGGTGCAGCGCGCCGATCTCGCCGGCCGCTCCGCCGAAGCCGCGGTGCAGCCGCCCGCCGATCAGCGAACCCGCGCCCGGACTCAGCCCGGCCAGTACGAACACCACGTCGTCCGAGCCGGCCGCCGCGCCCTTCCAGTGCTCGGCCACCGCGGCCGCGTTGGCGTCGTTCTCCACCAGGACCGGGCACCGGAAGGACTTGCGCAGCCGCTCACCCAGCGGCAGCCCCGTCCAGCCCGGCAGCGCGGTACCCAGCCGTACCGTGCCGTCCGCCTCCACGATCCCGGGGCCCGCGACGCCCACTGCGCGCAGCGAGTCACGGGCCACGCCCGCCTGCCGCAGCAGGTCGGCGACCGTGTCCCGGACGCACGCCAACCGCCGGTCGGCCGGGGCCGATTCGTCCACGTCGTGCTGGACCGACCCCAGCACGCGGCCGCTCAGATCGGACAGCAGCGCCGAGACCCGGTGCGCGCCGATCTCGATGCCCAGCAAGTGCCCGGCCTCGGCGCGGAAACGGAACCGGCGGGCGGGTCGGCCCTGCCGCCGCGCGCCCTCCTCGGCCGGCGCCTCCACGACCAGCCCGGACTCGATCAGGCCCTCCACGACCCCCTCGACGGTGGGCCGGGACAGGCCGGTGAGCTGTACCAGGTGGGTCAGGGTGGGGGAGTCGGCGGCGCGCAGCGTGTGCAGTACCACCGCGGAGTTGATCCGCCGCAGCAGGGAGGGGTCCCCTCCGGTGAGCCGCCCCAACGTCCGTCTCCCTCGCCTCGCGTGTTGGCGGGATCGTAGCCGGTCGGACGGCCCGCGGCGAGCCCCGAAGTGTGCTGGTCACGGCCCGTGACGGACCGATTGTCAGACCCCGGGTCTTTACTGATGACATGACGAGGCAACAGTTTTACGGCCACCTGTCCGCGATCGACGCGGCGATCGACACCGTGCGCGGCACCGCGGTCGACGCGCCAGGGGATGCCGGGCGGATGCTCCGGCTCCGGGTGAGCGAGGAGTTCTGGGACGCCGATCCGGCGGACGAGCGGGCCGCCGCGGAGGAGCTCGAAGCGGAGCGGGAGGCGCTGGACGGTGTGCTGTCCTTACGCTGGGGCCCGCCCGGAGCGCTGGACCTGACGCCCCATCTGGAGCGGTCGGCGAGGGGGCTGCCGGTGTGGCCGCCGCTGGCGGAGCTGTCGGCCCTGACCACGACGGCGCACGTCTGGACGGTGGGGGAGTGCCGGGTGGCGACCGGCATGGGCAGAGCCGCCGACTTCCTGCCGTACGAGCTGGTCGCGGCGGTGTGGCCGGACCGCGGCGAGGGACCGCCGCTGCCCCGGCAGGGCGGTCACTCCTCGGCGAACGCCGCCGCGCGGAGCCGGCCGTACTCCTCCGCCAGCGTGGTGGGGTTCCAGTGAGCGTTCAGCCCACTGGGGTTGGGGAGCACCCAGATACGGGCGTCGCCGATGGTCCGCTCCTGCGGGCCGACCTTGGCGAGCTTGTCGCCGAAGGCCGCGCGGTAGGCGGTGACCCCGGCGACCGCCAGCCACGCAGGGCGCAGCCGGCGCACCTTCTCCTCCAGTTGGCGGCCGCCCTCCGCGAATTCCTCCGGCGTCAGTTCGTCCGCGCGGGCCGTGGCCCGCTGCACGACGTTGGTGATGCCGACGCCGTACCGCAGCAGCTCCTGCTCCTCGTCGGGCCGCAGCCGCCGGGGGGTGAAGCCGGCGGCGTGCAGCGTGGGCCAGAAGCGGTTGCCGGGCCGGGCGAAATGGTGCCCGGTCGCGGCCGACATCAGGCCGGGGTTGATGCCGCAGAAGAGCACCCGGAGGCCGCTCGCGGCCACGTCCGGGACGAGGCGGTCACGAGCGGCTTCCAGCTCTTCGGGGGTGAAACGCGGCACGGCGCTCCGATCGGACGCAGGGTCAGAGGATGGAGCCCGGCGTGTAGGCCGCGGCCTCGGGGTGCGCCTTGGCGATCTCCTCGATGCGCGCGACCACGGCCGCCACCTGGTCGGCGGCCGCGCCGGTGAAGGACAGCTTGTCGGCCATCGCCTCGGCCAGCTGGTCGCGGTCCAGCGGGATGCGGTCGTCGGCGGCGAGCTTGTCCAGCAGCTCGTTGCGCTCGGCGCCCTGCTCGCGCATGGCGAGCGCGGCCGCGACGGCGTTCTCCTTGATCGCCTCGTGCGCGACCTCGCGGCCCACGCCGGCGCGCACGGCACCCATGAGGACCTTCGTCGTGGCGAGGAAGGGGAGGTAGCGGTCCAGCTCGCGGGCGACCACGGCGGGGAAGGCACCGAACTCGTCCAGGACGGTCAGGAAGGTCTCCAGCAGGCCGTCCAGCGCGAAGAAGGCGTCCGGCAGCGCGACGCGGCGGACCACGGAGCAGGACACGTCGCCCTCGTTCCACTGGTCGCCGGAGAGCTCGCCGGCCATCGAGGCGTAGCCCCGCAGGATGACCATCAGGCCGTTGACGCGCTCGCAGGAGCGGGTGTTCATCTTGTGCGGCATCGCCGAGGAGCCGACCTGGCCGGGCTTGAAGCCTTCGGTGACCAGCTCGTTGCCGGCCATCAGGCGGATGGTCTTGGCGAGCGAGGAGGGCGCGGCGGCCAGCTGCACCAGGGAGGTGACCACGTCGTAGTCGAGGGAGCGGGGGTAGACCTGGCCGACCGAGGTGAAGTTCTGCGCGAAGCCGAGGTGGCCCGCGATGCGCTGCTCCAGTTCGGCGAGCTTGCCGGCGTCGCCGCCGAGCAGGTCGAGCATGTCCTGCGCGGTGCCGACCGGGCCCTTGATGCCGCGGAGCGGGTAACGGGAGAGGAGGTCTTCCAGGCGGGCGTAGGCGACGAGCAGCTCGTCGGCGGCGGTGGCGAAGCGCTTGCCGAGGGTGGTGGCCTGGGCCGCGACGTTGTGCGAGCGGCCGGCCATGACCAGCTCGGCGTGCTCGCCGGCCAGCTTGCCGAGCCGGGCGAGGACGGCGACGCTGCGGTCCCGCATCAGTTCGAGGGAGAGGCGGACCTGGAGCTGCTCGACGTTCTCGGTCAGGTCGCGGGACGTCATGCCCTTGTGGACCTGCTCGTGGCCGGCGAGGGCGTTGAACTCCTCGATCCGGGCCTTCACGTCGTGCCGGGTGACCTTCTCGCGCTCGGCGATGGAGGCCAGGTCGACGTCGTCCAGGACTCGCTCGTAGTCGGCGAGGGCCTGCTCGGGCACCTCAACGCCGAGGTCCTTCTGCGCGCGGAGCACGGCGAGCCACAGCTTCCGCTCCAGCTTGACCTTGTACTCGGGGGACCACAGGACGGCCAGCTCCGTGGAGGCGTAGCGGCCGGCCAGGACATTGGGGATGCGGGGCTTTGCAGTCACGTGAGCCGATTCTACTGTTCGTTTGCGCAGGCCGGCGCCACGGTCCGGATTGTGGCTTGCTACAAGCCGTACGCCTCTCCGCGCAAGCAGCACAGCTCCCGCCGCAAGGCGCACGGCTCCGCTACGAGCCGGACGGCTCTGCCGGTACCGTCTCCACCTCGACCCCCAGCTCACGCACGGCGGCGAGCTCGCGCGCCTCCGTACCGCTGTCGGTGATCACCGCCTCGTACAGCGCGGCGTCCCCGTAGCAGTACGTGGCGGTCTTGCCGAATTTGGAGTGGTCGGCGAGCAGCAGGCTGCCCGTGGCGGCGCCCAGCATCGCCTCCTTGACCTCGACGAACTCCGGCAGCGGGTGGAACAGCCGGCCGCCGTGCACCGCGGTCGCCGACATCAGCGCCAGATCCGCGTGGATCCGCGACAGCCCCCGCGTCACCTCGCGTCCGGTGCAGGAGTTGAAGTCGCTCTGGTACTGCCCGCCGAGCAGCGTCACCTCCGGGCCGGACCGCGCCGGACCGCCGGAGGTGCCGGACGCCGAGGACAGCCGCTGCGCCAGCCCCACCGAATTGGTGACGACGGTGAGCCCGTCGATCTCCGCCAGAATGCCGGCCAGCGGGTACAGCGTGGTCGAGTCGTCGATGAGCAGCGTGCTGCCCGGCCGGATCCGCCGGGCCGCGGCGGCACACAGCGCGCTCTTCACCTCGCGGTGCGCGCCCTCCCGGAAGCGGGTGGCGGTCTCCATGGTCAGGGCCGGGAAGGCGACCGCGCGCCCGCGCTCCTTGCGCAGGAGATCACGCCCCGCGAGATCGTCGAGATCGCGGTGCATGGTCATCAGGCTGAGGCCGAAGTGCGCGGCGAGGTCGTCGATGCGGATCTCGCCCCGCTCGACGACGTACTTCAGTACGTCCTGCCGGCGGTCCTCGACGGCTGCCTGCGACAGCCGCGCCTTGGCGGGCACCCGGCCCTCCTTCCCTCGTGCGTTCCCTCTCGTGCGGCCCGGAGCGTCGTGCGGCCCGGCGCGCCGTCAGCCGGTCCGCGGACGCACCACGGCCTTGATCGCGGCCGGATCGGCGGCGCCCGCGGTGAGCGCCACCCCGCTGTCCTCCAGGCCGTACCGGTGCGTGACCAGCCGGCCCAGATCCACCTCGCCGGAAGCGGCCAGCGCGATGGCGGTCGGCCAGGTGTTGGCGTACCGGAACGTACCGGTGACCTCGATCTCGAAGTTTTGCACATGCGCCAGCGGCAGCGGGATGGTGTCCCCGCCCATCCCGACCAGCACCGCACGCCCCGCCCGGCCCAGCGCGCGCAGCCCTTCCTCGGCGGCGGCCGGCGCGCCCGAGCACTCCAGCAGGACGTCCGGCTCGTACCCGGTGTCGGCGAGCCGCGTCGTGCGCGCGTCGACGGTCGCGGTGGCGCCCAGCTCGCGGGCCACGGCGAGCCGCTGCGGCGCGACATCGGTGACCACGACCTCGCTCGCCCCGAAGGCCCGCGCGCTCTGCAGCGCGACCAGCCCGATCGGCCCGGCCCCCGTCACCAGCACCCGCGACCCCGGCGCGATCCGCGCCTTCCGCGAGGCCCAGACGCCCACCGACAGCGGTTCGAGCAGCGCCGCGCCCTCCGCGCCCAGCGACTCGGGCACCGGATGCGCGAAGTCCTCGTCCACGGCGACGTACTCGCACAGCGCCCCGTCCACGGGCGGCGTCGCGTAGAAGGACACGTCCGGGCAGAGGTTGTACCGGCCCTGGCGGCACTGGGCGCAGCGGCCGCAGGGCACGCCCGGCTCGATGGAGACCGGCTGCCCGATGGTGTGCCTGGCCGCGCCGGGCCCGAGCGCGACGACCGTGCCGCCCGGCTCGTGCCCGAGGACCATGGGGGAGCGGACGACGAAGTCGCCGATCCGCCCGTGTTCGTAGTAGTGCACGTCGGAGCCGCACACGCCGACGGCTTCGACGCGTACGAGCACCTGGCCGGGGCCCGGCCAGGGCACCGGGCGCTCCTGGATCTCCAGCTGCTTCGGCGCGAGCAGCACAGCGGCCCGCATCGTCTCGGGCAGAGTCTCGGAAGAGGTCGACAAGGTCATTCTCCGGTCACGGCTCCCATGGTCAGGCCGGTGACCAGCCACCGGCGTACGGCGAGGCCGACGAGCATCATCGGGATCACCACGACGGTCCCGATGGCGGTCAGCTGCCCCCAGTCGATGCCGGTCTGGGTGACCAGCTGGCTGGCGGCGATGGGCAGGGTCTGGGTGTGCGGTCCGCTGAGGACCAGCGCGAAGGCGTAGTCGTTCCAGGAGAACACCAGGCACAGCACGAAGGTGGTCACCAGGCCCGGGCGCGTCAGCGGCAGGATGACGTGCCGGAACGCCTGCCAGTTGCTGCACCCGGCCACCAGCGCGGACTCCTCCAGGGACGGCGGTACCTCCGCGAAGAAGGCGCTGAGCAGCCAGATCGCGAACGGCAGGTTGAAGGAGAGATAGGCCAGGACGAGGCCGGGGAGGGTGTCGATCAGCCCGAGGTAGCGGAAGATCAGGAAGATCGGCAGCACCACGGCCGCGATCGGTGCCATCCGGGTGGAGATGATCCAGAACGACAGGTGGTGCTTGCCGCGCATCCGGCTGCGGGCCAGGCCGTAGCCGGCGAGCGCGCCCAGCGCGGTGGCCAGCAGCGCCGAGGCGCCCGCCGCGACCACGCTGTTGCGCAGGTACGGCCAGAGCGAGTTGCCGCCGCTGAACAGCCGCCGGTAGTTCTCCAGCGTCGGCGCGAACGACAGGCTCGGGGTCGGCGCGGTGACCTCCCCGGTGGCCTTCAGGGACGACAGCAGCATCCAGCCCAGCGGTACGAGGGTCCAGACGAGGGCGACGAGCACGAGGACGCGGACGGTCCAGCGGGCGGTACGGGTACCGCGTTCGAGAGCGGCGGTGGTCATCGCGGCAGCTCCTTCCGTTCGAGGAGGCGGACGAAGAAGCGGGCGACGACGGTGGTCACGGCGAGCATCAGCAGGCCGGTCACGGCGGCGTACCCGAAGTCGAAGAAGCGGAAGGCCGTTTCGTAGAGCCGTACGGAGGCGACCTTGGTGGCGTCGGCGGGGCCGCCGCCGGTGGTGTTCCAGATGATGTCGAAGTAGCGCAGCGCGTCCATGGACCGGATCAGCAGCGCCACGAGCAGCACGGGAGTGATCGAGGGCAGGACGATGTACCGGAGCGTGCGGAGCATGCCCGCGCCGTCCAGGGCCGCGGCCTCGAGAACGCTCGCCGGTACGGACGTCAGCCCGGCCAGCGCGATGAGCGCGATCAGCGGTGTCCACTCCCAGATGTCCATCAGCGTCACCGCCGCGAACGCGCTGGTCCGGTCGCCCATGATGTCGCCGTGGTACCCGACCTGCCGCAGCAGCCAGCTGTACAGGCCGAACGTGGAGTCGGTGAGGAAGCGGCCGAGCAGCCCGACGATCACGGGCGCGACGAACATCGGGAGCAGCATCAGACTCAGTGCCGCGTTGCGGCCGCGCCGCAGCCGCCACAGGCAGACGGCGAGCAGCGTGCCGAGCACCATCTCGCCGCCGACGGTGAGCACGAAGTACGCGGCGGTGCGGGCCCAGGCCCAGGCCATGTCCGGGTCGGTGAACAGCCGCCCCCAGTTGTCCGGGCCGACGCCCTCCAGGCCGAGGCCGCCGAGCAGATGGACGCGGGAGAAGCTCATCGCCACCACGGCCACGAACGGCAGCACGGAGACGGCGGCGAGGACGAGGATGCCGGGGGCCATCATGCGGCCGTGGAAGCCGGGGAGCCGGCGGCGGCGCGGCTGCCCGGTGCCGGGCGCGGGGGCGGCAGTGTCCGGTGCCTCCGCCCGTACGGAAGACGTGGTCATCCTCAGGCCACCCACCCTCGTGCCGTGATCCGGTCGATGCGCTCGGCGGTGGCCCGCATCGTCGCGCGCGGGGACGCGTCCCCGGCGATCAGCCCGGACAGCTGCGTGTAGACGGCCGTGTCGCACTCGCCCCACATCGGGATCTTGGGCCGCAGCCCGATGTTGGCCGGCTGCCAGGTCTCCCGTACGGCCTTGGCGGTCAGCATGTTGGGCAGCTTCGTCGGCCGGTGCTCGGCGCGGAGCACCGCGCGCTCCGCGTACACCGACGTACGCGTCGGGGTGCCGCCGCCGACCTTGCTCGCCAGCCCGGCGAGCTGTGTCTTCGGTGCCGTAGCCCAGTTGGCGAAGAGCCAGGCGGCCTCGCGGCGCCGCTTCGGAGCGACGCCGGATATCGCGATGCCGGTCCCGCCGTACATGCCGGCGGCCCGCGCGGGCCCCTTCGGCAGCCGCGCGTAGCCGACCTTCCCCGGCATCACGGCCTCGTTGGACGCCGCGTACTCGTGGAAGTTGGGGCACATCGCGATCCGCCCGGCCCGGAACGCGGCGCCCAGCCCGTCCCAGTCCCAGGTCCGCGACCCGGGGTCGGCGATCTTCAGCAGCCGCTGGTAGAACTCGGCCGCGGCCACGGCCCGTTCGGACCCCAGCCGGCACCGCCCGGGATCGGTGGCGCCCAGGCTCCCGATCCGCGCGCCGTCGTCGAAGTAGTCCCCGCCGTACGCCCACAGCACGTTCGAGAAGTCGCACATCAGCGAGTCGTGCTGCTTCGCCTGGTGCCCGGTCCCGTACTTCACCTCGTCGGTGTGCTCGTTGAACCAGCGGGCGATCGCGTAGTACTGCTCCCATGTCGTGGCGTCCGACGGCGTCGGGTCGAAGCCCAGGTCGGCGGCCATCCGGTCGCGGTACTTCGCGAACAGATCGGCCCGGTACTGCCAGATCATGGTCGCCGAGTCGTACGGCAGCGCCAGCACCTTCTCGCGGTCCTCGAAGCGCCCGGCCGCGTCCAGGTGCGTGGCGACGAAGTCGCCGAATCCGCCGGGCAGCCGGGGCAGGTCCGGGTGCTCCTGGAACTCCCGCAGGTCGGCGAAGGCGGCCGCGTACGGCGCGAGGACCTGGTACGGGTCGGCGTACACCACGTCGTACTCGCCGTTGCCGGAGGCCAGGTCCAGCGCGACCTTCTGGGCGAGCGCGGACAGCTCCAGCGTGACGATGTTGACGTGGATGCCGGTCAGCTTCGTGAAGGGCGCGAGGTTCGCGGCGATCGCGGCGGTGGGCGCGGTGTTCTCGGAGATGAAGTTCAGCGTGGTGCCGGCGTACCGGCGCCAGGGTGCGGCGCCGGCGTCGAAGGACGCGCCGGACGCGCGGCCGCAGGCGGTGAGCAGCCCGGCGGCCCCGACGGCGGCGGCGCCTCGGAGGAGGGCGCGT
>NZ_NHSG01000449.1:0-11224 GCF_020024005.1 Streptomyces purpurogeneiscleroticus | reverse complement strand
CCCGCCTCGCCTCCCGCATCCGTCCCGGGGCCGCGCCAACCCGTCCGTACCGTCGCTGCCGATGCCGAACCCCCGCGTGCCGACATCCGACCGCTCCCCGAGGAGCTGACCGCCCGCCGCGTCCTCAACCGGGGCCAATCCGCGGCCCTCGGCGCGCTCCTCACCCTCCCCGTGCTGATCCCCGCGATACAGCTCGCCACCGGCAGCGGCCCGTCCCTGCTCGACTGGGCCCGCTGGGCCGTCCTCGCCATCCTGCTGATCGACGTGGTCGCGGTCGTCGGCCAGTCGGTGCTGGTGCTGGCCGCCTGGCGGGCGCCGGTGCTACGGGGGAGGCACCTTGATCCGTACGGAGTGCCCGACGAGGACCTGCCGCGCTACACGGTCCTGGTGCCACTGCACCAGGAACACCGGATTCTGCCCGACCTCGTCCAGTACCTCTCCGCACTGAACTATCCCACCGACCGCCTGCAGATCCTCCTGCTCATCGAGAACGACGACCACTTGACCCGCGCCGCCCTGGAGAAACTCACCCTCGGCCCGCAATTCCAGGCGCTGATGTTCACCCCGAGCCTGCCGCGCACCAAACCGAAGGCGTGCAACATCGGCCTGCGTCACGCCACCGGTGACCTGTGCGTCGTCTACGACGCCGAGGACCGGCCCGCACCTGACCAACTCCGCCTGGCCGCCGCCGCGTTCCGGCGATTACCGGACCACATCGTCTGCGTCCAGGCCGAGCTGCAGTTCTGGAACCCCTGGACCAATTGGCTCACCGAGTGCTTCGCCGCGGAATACGCCCTGCGGTACTCGCTGGTGCTGCACGGACTGGACCGCTTGCGGCTGCCCGTCCCGCTCGGCGGCACGTCCAACCACTTCCGCACGGCCGCCCTGTGCGACCTCGGCGCCTGGGACCCGTACAACGTGACGGAAGACGCCGACCTGGGCATGCGGCTGGCCCGCCGCGGAATGGGCACACGCATGCTCACCTCGGTGACGTACGAGGAAGCCAACAGCGAGATGGGCAACTGGATCCGGCAGCGCAGCCGTTGGATCAAGGGCCACATCCAGACCTGGCTCGTCCACAACCGCAACCCGCTGCGGACCTGGCGCGAGCTGGGCACCCGCGGCTTCCTCGCCCTGCATTTCACACTTGGGCTCGGCCCGCTGGTCCAACTGCTCAACCCGGCTCTGTGGTTGCTGACTCTGTATTCCCTTCTCGCGGATGCCCACTGGGGGAGGGCGCTGCTTCCGTCCCCCGTGCGCGAAATGGCCCTGACCGCGATAGTGGTCGTCAACCTGATGCTGATCGGTCACTTCGCGGCGGCCTGCGCGGCCCGCCGCCTGCACCGGTCCATACCCACGATGCTGAGCCTGCCCTTGAACTGGGTGCTGATGTCGCTGGCCGCGTACAAGGCGCTCGGCCAGCTGCTCCGGCCCAGCCGCCGCCACTTCTGGGAACTCACCCGGCACGGCCTCGCTCCACAGCCGACCGAACCCGGAGCGCACGTCCGGAACGACCCCACGGCACCGCCTCCGGACGACAAGCCAACGGCGGGGGTACGCAACTCGGGGACCGCGGCCTGACGCCGCGCCCTCAGCTGAGGGGCTCCGCCGCCTTGGTCATCCGCCCGCCTGCGTCACCGGTGTTGAGTGTCCCCGCCGGTTCGAGCAACAGGATCGCGGTCTCCTCGTCTGCCACCGGGCAGTGTTCGACCCCGCGAGGAACCACGAACAATTCGCCGGGCCCCAACACCACATTCCCGTCTGTGAGCTGGATGGTGAGCCGCCCACTGAGCACCAGGAACAATTCATCGGTGTCCTCGTGGGTGTGCCAGACGAACTCCCCCTTCAGTTTGGCCAGCTTGACTTCGTAGTCGTTGAGCGTGGCCACCTTCTTCTGCGCCCACAACTCGCTGAACTGCGAGAGCTTTTCGTCGAGGTTGACAGGAACAGCTGACGTGGACATACGGCACCCTTTCTCCGGGCCGGCCATCGGGAGCGGCCTCTCAGGCCCTCCAGCCGGTGTGACGAGCCTGCCGCGCCGGGGTCCCGCCGGTCTTGTACGTTCCTGACATGGCCTCTGACCGCCCCCGCACGTCCGTCACCGCCTGGCGGCCACCGGTCCCCGGGATCGCCGAGGTCTTCCACGCACACTTCACCGACCACGCGTACCCGGCCCACACTCACGACACGTGGGACCTGATGATCCTCGACGAGGGCTCAGTGAACTTCGCGCTCGACCGCCGCCGCCATTCGGCGACCGGCAGCGCCAGTGTCCTCCTGCTGCCTCCCGGCGTCCCCCATGACGGCCGGACCGTCACCGCGGCCGGGTTCCGTAAGCGCAACCTGTACCTCGAGGACTCCGTACTCCCGCAGTGTCTGGTCGGCAGGGCCGTGGACACTCCGGTCCTCAGTGACGGGCTGCTGCGCCGCCGGATCGGCCGATTGCACGCTGCTCTCGTCCCACCCGGAGACGGGTTCGAAGCCGAGTCCCGCCTCGCGTTCATCCGGGAACGGCTCCACTTCCACCTCGCGGCGCTCCAGCCGCGCACGCCGGGGCGCGAGGCAAACCGACTCGCCGCTGAGCTGCGGGAACTCCTGGACGCACGGATCCACGACGGCCTGTCCCTGCACGAGGCCGCGGCCACCCTGCATGCCCACCCCACCCACCTGATCCGCTGCTTCAAGCAGACCTACGGCATTCCGCCGCACACCTACCTCACCGGCAAGCGCATCGAACAAGCACGTCGCCTTCTCCTCGACGGTCACCGCCCCGCCGAGGTCGCCACCACCGTGGGATTCCACGACCAATCCCACCTGAATCGACATTTCACTCGCCACGTGGGCACCACGCCCACGCGTTACCAGCGCACTCGCACCGGTGCTTAGCCGTTTACGGTTGTTTGCCGGCTCTGGCTGCGCGGATAGCGTGCAGCCGGGACCCGAGTGATGAGGAGGGCGCGTGCGATTCGCGTTGGATGCACTGTTCGCTGACGTGCCTGTGGAGCAGGTCGATGAAGCTCGGGAGTTTTACAAGTCGAGGGCGGCCGGACGTGGCCCCAGCACGCTGGAGGAGCTGAAGGAGGTACGAGCGAGGAGGTCTGCTCCTCGTGCCGCTGATCCGCCTGCCATCGAAGAGACGATCGAAGCCGCGGGGGCGCGCGTCCCGGTCCGGATCTTCATGCCTGTCGGCGGCCCGCCGCGGGGCGTCTACCTGGACATACACGGCGGCGGGTTCTACATGGACTCCGCGGCGCACGGGGACGCACGCAACCGTGAGCTCGCAGACGGCCTGCAGCTCGCCGTTGTCAGTGTCGACTACCGGCTGGCTCCCGAGGATCCCTGGCCGGCGGCGCCCGACGACTGTGCGGCGGTGGCGCTCTGGCTCGTCGAAGAGGCCGAGGCTCGCTTCGGGACGTCCCGGCTGGCGATCGGCGGGAGCTCCGCGGGAGCCACACTCGCGCTGGTGACCCTGCTCCGGCTGAGGGACAGCGGTGCCGTTGGCCTGTTCGCCGGTGCTGCTCTCCAATTCGGTACTTATGACTTGAGCGCACAGACCCCGGCCGGTCGCCGCATCGCGGACGAATACTTCATCCAGGCGTACGTCGGCCATGTGGAAGACCGTACTGTTCCCGGTATTTCTCCCCTTTACGGCGACCTTCGCGGGCTTCCCCCGACGCTGCTGGTCGTCGGCAGTGCGGACGTGCTGCTGGAGGACAACCTGGCGCTGGCAGGCCGGTTGTCGGCGGCCGGCAATGACGTCGAGGTCCGGGTCTACCCCGAGTCCCCGCACGGTTTCACGGGCCACCCCACGGCCATGGCCGGGACGGCGCTCGGCGGCATCGACTCCTGGCTGCGCGACCGGATGGCGCAACCGTAGAAATCTGCGGTTGGTGCGCCGGCCCGTCGGCGCTCCCGCCCTCATGGGGAAGGCATGGGGCGTGGCCGAGCCGATCTTTCTCGCGCGCCGGGGTAGGCGGGCCGGAGATCCCCGGGCATGCTTGGCGCCGAGTACCGCGAGGAGGACCACCGATGAGTGCAACGGAGAAGACCACGGGGCCGGACGGCCGTCCGCTGTCGTACGAGAGCGGGGAGCGTGACCGCCCGCTGCTGGACCGGACCATCGGTGCCGATCTGGAGCTGGCCATCGAGCGGTTCGGTGACCGCGAGGCGATGGTCGACGTGGCCGGCGGGCGGCGATGGACGTACGAGCAGTTCGGGCGGGCCGTCGACGAGGTCGCGCGCGGGCTGCTCGCCAAGGGCGTCGCGAAGGGCGACCGGGTGGGCATCTGGGCGCCCAACTGCCCCGAGTGGACGCTGGTCCAGTACGCCACGGCCCGTATCGGCGCTGTCATGGTCAACATCAATCCGGCCTACCGGAAGCATGAGCTGGCGTATGTGCTGAACCAGTCCGGTGTCGAGGTGCTGGTCTCCGCGACGGCGCACAAGAGCAGTGACTACCGGCGGATGGTGGACGAAGTGCGCGCGGACGCCGGACGGCTCCGGGAGGTCGTGTACATCGCGGACCCCAGCTGGGAGGAGCTGCTGGCGGCCGGTACGGCGGTCCCCGCGGAGCGACTGGCGGAGATCGCGGCGACCCTCGCCCCCGACGACCCGATCAACATCCAGTACACCTCCGGCACGACCGGCTTCCCCAAGGGCGCCACCCTCTCGCACCGCAACATCCTCAACAACGGCTACTGGGTGGGCGAGACGGTCGGGTACACCGAGCGGGACCGGGTCTGTCTGCCGGTGCCGTTTTACCACTGTTTCGGCATGGTCATGGGGAATCTCGCGATCACCTCGCACGGTGCCTGTTCGGTGATCCCCGCGCCCGCCTTCGACCCGGCCGCCACGCTGCGTGCCGTGCAGCAGGAGCGTTGTACGTCGCTTTACGGCGTGCCGACGATGTTCATCGCCGAGCTGAATCTGCCCGACTTCGCCTCGTACGACCTGAGTTCGCTGCGTACCGGGATCATGGCGGGCTCGCCCTGCCCCGTGGAGGTCATGAAGCGGGTGGTCGCCGAGATGCACATGGCCGAGGTCTCCATCTGTTACGGCATGACCGAGACCTCGCCGGTCTCCACCCAGACCCGCCGCGACGACGACCTGGAGCACCGTACGGAGACGGTCGGCCGGGTGCTGCCGCACGTCGAGGTGAAGGTCGTCGACCCGGTGACGGGGGAGACCGTGCCGCGCGGCGAGCCCGGCGAACTGTGCACCCGCGCGTACAGCGTCATGCTCGGCTACTGGGAGGAGCCGGAGCGCACCGCCGAGGTCATCGACGCGGACGGCTGGATGCACACCGGCGACCTGGCCGTGATGAACGACGACGGGTACCTCCGCATCGTCGGCCGGATCAAGGACATGATCATCCGGGGCGGGGAGAACGTCTATCCGCGGGAGATCGAGGAGTTCCTGTACGGCCACCCGAAGATCGCGGACGTGCAGGTGGTCGGCGTGCCGGACGAGAAGTACGGCGAGGAGATCGCCGCCTGCGTCATCCTCAAGGACCCGGCCGACACGCTCACCCAGCAGGAGCTGGCCGACTACTGCCGCGACCGCCTCGCGCACTACAAGGTGCCGCGCCACCTCGACATCCTGGAGTCCTTCCCGATGACGGTCAGCGGCAAGGTCCGCAAGATCGAGCTGCGCGACCGGCTGGCGAGGGAGGTGTCCGGCGGCTCAGCCGGCCAGGCGTAGGAACGTCCACGGGTCGTGCGCGTTGAGCACCGTGATCTCCTCCCCGCGTGCGGCCTCGGCCAGCCGCCGTTGGTTGGCGATCCGCAGCTCCGCGTCCACCTGGGCGTCGAGCTGGATGAAGTCCAGCAGCGGGTGGGAGGACGGGTTCTCCGGGGCGATCTCCCGGTGGTAGAAGTAGGCGTCCCCGGCGTGCAGCAGCCACCGGTCCCTGTCCCGCACGGCGATCCCGGCGTGCCCCGCGCTGTGCCCGCCCAGCGGTACGAGGAGGAAGCCGCCGCCGAGGCCCGCCAGTTCGCGCACGCCCGCGAAGCCCGCCCAGGTGTCGCCGCCGTCCCCCTCGTACGTCTCCCAGCGCGGGCCGTGCGCCCAGTGGGCGGGTCGGTAGCGGCGGCTGGGGGCTTCTGCCGCGGCGGCCGCCAACTCCTCGGCCCGCACATGGACCCGCGCGGCGGGGAAGTCGGGCAGCCCGCCGGTGTGGTCCACGTCCAGGTGGGTGACGGCGATGTGCCGGACGTCCTCGGCGCGGAACCCGAGCCGTTCGACCTGCCGTACGGCCGGTTCGGCGGGGTCGAGGCCGGGCGACGCCAGCTCCCGCCACACCGGGTCCAGGGTGTCCTGCGGACGGCGCACGTCGTCCGTGCCCAGCCCGCTCTCGATGAGCACCAGTCCGTCCGTGTCCGTTTCGACGAGCAGGCAGTGGCAGACGACGGGCAGCGGGCGCGGCCCGTCGTAGGTCGCCTCGATGGTCGTCATCGAGCCGCAGTTGAGGTGGTGGACCTTCATGCTGCCCCTCCGGTGGCGGCCGTCGCGAGCCGCGCTTCGATGTGCGCGCCGACCTGCTCGGCGACGGCGTGCAGGACGCCGACGTCCCGGCGTACCTGGGCGAGCAGCAGGGCGCCCTGTACGGAGGAGAGCGCGAGGTCGGCCAGTTCGGCGGCCGTGTCCTCGGGCGCACCCCAGCCCTTCAGCTGTGCGCGCAGCCCCGCCAGCCAGCCGTCGTACGCCGCCGCGCAGGCGTCGTTGATCGGCCCCGCTTCGCCCGCCTGCTCCAGCGCGACGGTGGCGACCGGGCAGCCGTCCCGGTAGCCGGAGTCCGCCAGTCCGTCGGCCAGTACGCCGCCGAGCGCGGTCACCGCGGCGCGCGGCCCGTCCGCGGCGGCCACCGCCACGGCCATCCGCTCACCCAGATCGCTGCCGGCCAGTGCCATGGCCTCGGCCGCCAGCTGCTCCTTGCCGCCGGGGAAGTGGAAGTACAGCGATCCCTTGGGCGCGCCGCCGGCCGCCAGGATCTGGTTGAGCCCGGTGGCTCCGTACCCCTGTCGCCGGAACAGCTCGGCGGCCGTACGCAGGATCCGTACGCGTGTCTCTTGTCCCCCTGAACGTGTCATGGCGGGGACTCTAGACCGACTGGTCTACATAGTTCAAGATCCAGACCCTCAAGGGCGGTCGAGGCGGAGTCGCTCCGCGCGCGGCAGACCGGCGACGACCAGGTCGTAGGAGTCCTCGATCAGGGCGCGGACCAGGTCGTCGGGGAGGGCGCCGGTCAGGGTGACGGTGTTCCAGTGGCGCTTGTTGAGGTGGTAGCCGGGGATGATCTCGGGGTGGGTGGCACGCAGCCGGACTGCCTCCTCTGGGTCGCACTTCAGGCTGACGGTGAGCGGGTCGGCGGCGTCCAGGGAGGAGAGCGCGAAGATCTTCCCGCCCACCTTGTAGACCGCGATGTCGGGGTTGCCGGGGAAGGGGAATTCCTCGGTCGAGCCGTTGAATTCCAGACAGAAAGCGCGCAGGGCGTGGTGATCGAACATGTGGTCATTATGTGGTCCCGAGCTCTTGACCTGACTTCTCGTCATATGGCTGATTGATAGCCCCCTTGACGAGGTGATGGAGGAAAGCTCTGTGCTCACGCTCGAAGGCAAGACCGCGATCATCACGGGTGCGGCCCGCGGCCAGGGAGAGGCCGAGGCCCGGCTCTTCGCCCGGCTCGGCGGGCGGGTGGTCCTGGCCGACGTGCTGGACGAGCCCGGGAAGCGGGTCGCCGACGAGATCGGTGAGGCGGCGCGCTATGTGCACCTCGACGTCACGGAGGAGGCGGGGTGGGAGGCGGTCGTGGATACCGCGGTCTCGGCCTTCGGCGGTGTGGATGTACTGATCAACAACGCGGGTGTGTTCCGGTCGATGCCGCTGGCCGATGAGTCGGTGGAGAACTTCGAGCGCACGCTGCGGATCAACCTCGTCGGGCCGTTTCTGGGGATCAAGGCGGTGCGGGAGGCGATGGTCGCGGCCGGTGGCGGCTCCATCGTCAATATCTCGTCCGTGGGTGGGCTCACCGGCATCCCCCGTACGGGGGGCTACGGAGCCTCCAAGTGGGGGCTGCGCGGGCTGACGAAGATCGCCGCTCTGGAGCTGGGCCAGTACGGCATCCGGGTCAACTCCGTGCACCCGGGCGTCATCGACACCCCGATGGTCGCCGAGGTCGCGGCCATGCCGGAGTCCGGCGCCCACCCGGGTGTCGCGCTGGGCCGCGTCGGGCTGCCGAACGACGTGGCGGGCCTGGTCGCCTTCCTCGCCTCCGACGCCTCCGCCTACCTGACCGGTGCCGAGATCGCCGTGGACGGCGGCTCGTCGGCGGGCCCCATGCCGCCGGCCGCCGCGCAGGGTTCGCAGGGTGAGACGGCCGGGCAGGGTGAGACGGCCGCTGTGGGATAAGTCTCGCCCGCCGTTCCGCGAGGGGCGAAGGGGGCGTGACGTGACAGAACGGGCGTGCGGTGCCGGCCGGTTGGTGGCTGGTTCTGTGCGCCCTTCTTGCCGTTGCGGTACTCCGTAGACTGTTCGGGGAGATGAACGGTAGCGACGATGCGCCGTTCGGTTGACAGAACAGGCGCGGGGTCGCGTCGCGGCGGAAGGGCGGAAAGGGTGAGCGCTCCCGAGGGCTCGATCCGGGACATGCTGGCGGCGAACCTGAAGCGCGCCCGGGCGCGGCGGGGACTCTCGCTCTCCGAACTGTCCCGGCGCTCCAGGATCGGCAAGGCGACGCTGTCGCAGCTGGAGTCCGGCACCGGAAACCCCACCATCGAGACGGTGTTCAGCCTCTCGCGCGCGCTGGAGGTGCCGATCTCCGGGCTGCTGGACACCCGCCCGGACGACAGCCCGACCGTGGTGCGCGCGGCGGACGTCGAGGTGCTCAGCGGGGACGCGGTCGACCTGCGGCCGCTGCGCCGCTTCGAGCTCGGCGAGGGCGGCTTCGAGGTGTACGACCAGCAGGTACGCGAGGGCGCGCGGCAGAACTCGCTGGGCCATGTCGGCACCGAGCACACGATCGTGCAGGCCGGCCGGCTGGCCGTGGACGTGGACGGCGAGCACATCGAGCTCGGCCCCGGGGACTACGTCGGCTTCGACGCCTCGCGGCCGCACGCCTATACGGCGCTGGGCGGCCCGGTCCGCTCGGTGCTGCTGCTCCAGTACCGGGCGGGCGTGCGGCCGGCGGAGGGCGACACGCACCCGGTACTGGGCCCGCACGCCTGAGAAGCGAAGCCCGAGAAGCGAAGCCCGAGAAGCGAAGCCCGCGGAGCGGGAGAACCGGCACAGACCTGACTGCTCGTCAGGACAAATCCGTGTTACCTCCATTGACCTCGCGACCACCCCCTCCTAGCCTCGCAGCGTTCGGTAAAGCGAACGAAGGGGTGGCCCATGCGGTCGATGAACGGAACGCGGGTCGTGGTTCTCGGTGCCGGGATCGTCGGCGCGGCCTGCGCGCGCGAACTGGCCCTGGCCGGTGGCTTCCAGGTGACCGTCGTGGACCGGGGCGGCGCCGCCGAGGCGACCACCGCGCACGGCGAGGGCAATGTCCTCGTCTCCGACAAGGGCCCGGGCCCCGAGCTGCGGCTGGCCCAGCTGTCGCGCCGCCTCTGGCCCGAGGCGCTGGCCGCGATCGCCGACGGGCCGTCCGGCGGCACCGACGCCGTACGCGCCGTCGAATGGGACCCCAAGGGCGGCATCGTCGTCGCCACGACGGAAGCGGGCGCCGCGGGCCTGACCGGCTTCGCCGCCGACCAGCGTGCCGCAGGCGTCCGCGCCGAGGTCCTGGACGCCGCCGCGCTCGCCGCCGCCGAACCGCACATCACCCGCGACCACACAGCGGCCCTGCACTACCCCGAGGACGCCCAGGTGCAGCCCGCCGCCGCGGCCGCGGCGCTGCTCGGCGACGCCCTCGCACACGGCGCCGCGCTGCGCACCGGCTGCGAGGTCCTCGGGGCCCGCACCCGGGGCGGCCGCCTCACCGCCGTCCGTACCGCCGAAGGCGACCTGGCCGCCGACCTTTTCATCAACGCCGCCGGTCCCTGGTCCGGCCGGCTCGCGGCCCGCCTCGGCGCACCCGTCGACGTCCGCCCCCGCCGCGGCGACATCCTCGTCACCGCCCCGCTGCCGCCCACCGTCTTCCACAAGGTCTACGACGCCGACTACGTGGGCGCGGTCGGCAGCAGCGCCGAGGACCTGCAGACCTCCGCGGTAGTGGAGTCCACCCGCGGCGGGAGCGTGCTGCTCGGCTCCTCCCGCCGCCGCACCGGCTTCGACGACCGGCTGCGCCCCGAGGTGCTCTCCGCGATCGCGGCGAAAGCGCTCCGGCTCTTCCCCGGCCTCGCGGGCATCCCCGTGATGCGCGCCTACGGCGGCTTCCGCCCGTACGTACCCGACCATCTCCCGGTCATCGGTGCCGATCCGCGGCTGCCGGGCCTGTGGCACGCGACCGGCCACGAGGGCGCCGGCATCGGCCTCTCGCTCGGCACCGCCCGCGTGCTGCGCGACCTGGTGCACGGCACCGCACCGGAGACCGACCCCGCCCCGTTCCGGGTGGACCGCCCCGCCGTACTGGGCGCACCGGCCCCGAGTGAGGAGAGCGCATGAGCCCCCGACTGATCCGTGCCGCGGCCGACGCCACCGGGCGGCGGCCCGACCGGCCGCTGCGCATCACCGTGGACGGCGAGCCGGTCACCGGCATCGCGGGCCAGAGCATCGCCGGAGTACTGCTCGCGGCAGGCCGCACCTCCTGGCGCACGGCACGCTCGGGCGCGCAACGTGGGGTGTTCTGCGGCATCGGCGTGTGCTTCGACTGCGTACTGACCGTGAACGGCACGCCGGACGTACGGGCGTGCCGCCGCCGGGCGGCGGACGGGGACGAGGTGCGTACGCAGTCCCGTATGCCGGAGGGGCGAGCATGACGGGCCGTCACGTCGTCGTGGTCGGCGCCGGTCCCGCCGGCCTCGCCGCGGCCGCCTCCGCGCTCGCCGCCGGCGCCGCCGTCACTCTCCTCGACGCGGCCGAGCGGCCCGGAGGCCAGTACCACCGCATGCTGCCCGAGGAGTACGGCGCCGCCCGGCCCGGCCGGCTGCACCACGGGTGGGCCGCGTTCGAGCGCCTGCGCCGCCGCGTCCTCGGCCACCCGCGCTGCACCTGGCTGGCGGAGACCGCCGTCTGGGCGCTGGAGCGGCCGGACCCCGGATGCCCGGGCCCGCCCCTCGTCCACACC
>NZ_NHSG01000448.1:0-11341 GCF_020024005.1 Streptomyces purpurogeneiscleroticus | reverse complement strand
GGGAGCGGCGGTTTCAGGCGGGGATGGCGCGGTTACGGGACTCGACCTGCTTGATCTTCTCCACCTTGGGCGCCGAACCGCCGCCCGCGAAGTCGGAGACCAGCCAGTGGTCCAGGCATACCAGTGCGGCGTGCACGCCCATGGTGCGGCTGCCGAAACAGGCGACCTGTGCGTCATTGGACTTGCGGGCCCGCTCGGCGCTGTAGCTGTCCGGGATCTGCGCGGCGCGGATGCCGGGCACCTTGTTGGCGGCGATGGCCATGCCGATGCCGGTGCCGCACACGAGGACGGCGCGCTCGTGCTCGCCCCGGGCGACGCTGCGCGCGACCCGCTCGGCCACGTCCGGGTAGTCCTCGCCCGCGGTGGCGCTCAGGTCGGTGACCGGGTAGCCGCGCTCGGTGAGATGCGCGATCATCGCGTCCTTCATCTCGAAGGCGGCGTCGTCACAGCCGATGGCGATGCGGTACGTCATGGGTGTTCTCCCTGGGAGCGGTCAGACCGGTTCGGAGCGGTTCAGGGCGGTTCGGACAGGGGCGATTTCGTCGAGGACGCGGCGCAGGCCCTCGGTGTCGTGCGCCAGTCGGCCGAGGAACAGGCCGTCGACGGGCCCGGCGGAGAGCCGGGCGTACGTACCGGGGCCGGCGGTGCCGCCGTAGATCAGGCGGCCGCGTACGTCGTGCTCGTCCAGGCACGCGCGGATCGCGGCGGCCACCGCGAGGACGTGATCGGCGGGGGCGGGATCGGCGGCGCCGATGGCCCAGACCGGCTCGTACGCGATGACCACCGCACTGCCGGGCACGGCGCCCGCGAGCGCGGCCCGCACCTGCGTGAGGGTCTCCTCGACGGCCGCCCCGAGATCGGCGCCGTCCCGCTCGCCCGCGCAGACGACGGGGACCAGCCCGGCGGCGGTGGCGGCGCGGGTCTTGGCGCGCACGGTCTCGTCGGTCTCGCCGAAGTACGCGCGCCGTTCGGCGTGCCCCACCTCGACGTACGTCGCTCCGGCCTCGGCGAGCATCCCGGCGGACACCTCGCCGGTCCACGGGCCGGACTCGGCCCAGTGCACGTCCTGCGCACCGAAGGCTACGCCCGTGCCGGCCAGCACCTCGCGGGCGTCGGCCAGGGCCGGGAAGGCGGGGAGGACGAAGAGGTCCACGTTGCGTGCGCCGAGCGCGGCGGTGCCGGCCAGCGCGGCGACGTCCGTGAGCCACTTCCGGGTCTCGGCGAGACCGAAGTACAGCTTCAGCGAGACGCCGATCACGGGGCGGCGGTCAGGGATCACGTCATTCATGATGCTTAAAACAAAAGCACCTGTGAAGTTCACAAGTCAAGGCGTGAACTTCACGAGATCGGTGTTATTTCGGCCGGGTCGTACCGCTGGAGTGAGGTGACGCGCGGAGGGTGCGCGAAGGTGCGGAATAGTCGCGAGCCCGCTACGGTTGGGCGGTGTAGTTCAGTATTCAACTAACGCGGCGCAGTCAATCAACGCAGCGCACGGAGGCGGGCACCATGCAGTTCGGGATCTTCACCGTCGGCGACGTCACCACCGACCCGACGACGGGCCGGACGCCGACCGAGCACGAGCGGATCAAGGCGATGCTGGCCATCGCGCTCAAGGCCGAGGAAGTGGGCCTGGACGTCTTCGCCACCGGCGAGCATCACAACCCGCCCTTCGTGCCGTCCTCGCCGACCACCATGCTCGGCTACATCGCGGCGCGCACGGAGAAGCTGATCCTCTCCACGTCCACCACGCTGATCACCACCAATGACCCGGTGAAGATCGCCGAGGACTTCGCGATGCTCCAGCACATCGCCGACGGCCGGGTGGACGTGATGATGGGGCGCGGCAACACCGGCCCGGTCTACCCCTGGTTCGGCCAGGACATCCGCCAGGGCATCCCGCTCGCCATCGAGAACTACGCCCTGCTGCACAAGCTGTGGCGCGAGGACGTCGTCGACTGGGAGGGCAAGTTCCGCACCCCGCTGCAGGGCTTCACCTCGACGCCCCGCCCGCTGGACGGCGTACCGCCCTTCGTGTGGCACGGCTCCATCCGCAGCCCGGAGATCGCCGAACAGGCCGCGTACTACGGTGACGGTTTCTTCGCCAACAACATCTTCTGGCCCAAGCACCACTTCCAGCAGTTGATCCGGCTCTACCGCCACCGCTACGCGCAGTACGGCCACGGCACCCCCGAGCAGGCCATGGTCGGCCTCGGCGGCCAGGTGTTCATGCGGAAGAACTCCCAGGACGCGGTGCGCGAGTTCCGTCCCTACTTCGACAACGCGCCCGTCTACGGGCACGGTCCCTCCCTGGAGGAGTTCACCGAGCAGACCCCGCTGACCGTCGGCAGCCCGCAGCAGGTCATCGAGAAGACCCTCGCCTTCCGGGACTACTTCGGCGACTACCAGCGCCAGCTGTTCCTGATGGACCACGCGGGCCTGCCGCTGAAGACCGTGCTGGAGCAGCTCGACATGCTCGGCGAAGAGGTCGTCCCCGTGCTCCGCAAGGAGTTCGCCAAGAACCGCCCGGCCGAGGTGCCGGACGGGCCGACGCACGCGGCACGCGTCGCCGAGCGCGACGCCGCGGCCCTGGAGGAGGTGGCGGAATGAAGCCGCTGAAGATCGTGGCCGTCTCGGCGGGGCTGGGCGTCCCGTCGTCCACCCGCCTGCTGGCCGACCGGCTGGCGGAGGCCACCCGGCAGCGCCTGGCGGGTGACGAACCGGCCCGCGCGGTGGAGGTACGCGTCGTCGAACTGCGCGACCTGGCCACCGACATCGCGCACAACATGGTGACCGGCTTCCCGTCGCCCGCGCTGGCCGAGGCGATCGAGGCGGTGACGGAGGCGGACGGCCTGATCGCCGTCACGCCCATCTTCACCGCCTCCTACAGCGGGCTGTTCAAGTCGTTCTTCGACGTCATCGACAACACCGCGCTGATCGGCAAGTCCGTACTGATCGCGGCCACCGGCGGCACGGCCCGGCACTCGCTCGCCCTGGAGCACGCGCTGCGCCCGCTCTTCGCGTATCTGCGCGCGGTGGTCGTACCGACCGCCGTGTACGCCGCGTCCGAGGACTGGGGCACCGGCGGCAGCGGCCCCGGCGGCGCGCTCACGGAACGCATCGACCGGGCGGCGGGGGAGCTGGCCGCCCTGGCCCTGGGGCGGGCGGCCACGGCACCCGCGGCCGAACCGGCCGACGACGCCTTCGACGTCGTGCCCTTCGCCGAACAGTTGGCCGCGCTGCGCGCCGACTGACCCGCGCGGCAGGGCGTACCGCAGGCCGGCCATGACCTCAGAGGTCATCGACGCGCTGACCCGGGCCTGGAAACGTACGGGTCAGCGCGGGCCGCACGGGGCGGCCGGCGGCCGGCCGGGCATTCAGGCGTCCGGTCATCAGGAGAGGGGACTGCCATGAGCGCGTACGCCGTGGGCCACATAAAGGGCGAGAGCCGGCACGAGGACGTGCTGTTCTACATGGAGCGCATCCAGGAGACGCTCGACCCCTTCGGGGGCCGCTTCCGGGTGCACGGGGCCAAGGCCGAGGTCCGGGAGGGCACTTGGCCCGGCCACCTGGTCCTCATCGAGTTCCCGGACCTGGACCGCGCCCGCGCCTGGTACGACTCGCCCGCCTACCAGGAGCTCATCCCGCTGCGCACCCGCCACCTCGACGCGGACGTTCTCCTGGTCCCGGGCGTCCCGCCCGGCTACGAGGCGGCGCACACGGCAGCGGCCCTGCGCGCGGCGGCGGGCGCGGCCTAGACCCCTTGCCGGCGCCCCGCCCGGCGTGGTGCGTCGTTCACAGCCCGGCGACCTCGGCCAGCACCCGGGCCTCCGCCAATTCCTCGCCGCCGCCCGGTACATCGTCGTGCGCGGCGGCCCACAGGGCGCTCTCGACGGAGCGGGCCACGCCCCAGGCCGCCGCGCGCTCGGGCGGTACGCCGAGCCGGTCGGCCAGCAGCCGCAGCCGGGTGCGCAGCAGGGCCTCCGGTGCGTCGTACTCGAACGGGTCGTCCAGCTGGGTCACCAGGGGCCACAAGTCGTACCCCGGGTCGCCGGTCATCGGCTTCGGATCGATGGCGAGCCAGCCGCGCGGGCCGTCGGCGGCCAGCACATTGCCGGGGTTGAAGTCGCCGTGCACGACGACCTCGCGGCGGGCGGTGCCGGGCAGCTCGCGCAGCAGGGACGCGCCGAGTTCCACCAGGCCGGGGTCGTACGGCGGCCGGAGCCGGGCCATCCGTTCGCGCACCTGGTCCGACCATTCGGCGCAGACCGCCGCCACGGTCTCCAGCTCGCCGTCCGGAGGCCGGGGCGCGCGCCACAGGGCGTCGAGTACGTCGGCGGCGCGGTCGAGCCCCTCTTCGGGGGAGAGCGCGGTGTCCGGGGGAACGGCCTGCCCGTCGGTCTCCGGTACCGCGTCGAGCAGCGTGGTGCCCGGTGCGCAGCGTTCGAGGAGCAGCGCGTGGCGTGCCGGGTCGTGGGCGAGCAGCCGGACCGCGCCGTGGCCGCCCCAGGCGCGGAGCGCGGCGGCCTCACCCGCGGCCTCCCGGTGCGGCCAGGTCACCTTCAGGACGGCCGGGCCGCCGTCGGGCAGCCGCACCGGGGCCACCCAGGAGCAGCTGCCGCCGTGGAACGGGGGCGACAGGCGCAGCTCCCACCGTTCGGCGGCCTCGCGGACCAGCCGCGGCAGCCGGGCCAGCCAGGCCCGGCCGGAGGCGTGCGCGGCCACGGTCCCGGCCACGGGGAGGCCGGGCGGGAAGAGCTCGGGCCGCCAGGGAGCGGTCCCGGCGTCCGTGTCCAGGGGCTGAGGCATGGCCGCACGGTAGCGGTTGCCGGGGCTGTGCGCTGCCGGTTATCGGGGCTGTGCGGCGGCCGCGCGGCGGGGTGCGGGGCGAGGTATGAAATTGTTGAGTGCCCGCCAGGACGAGAAAGAGGCGTACGGCGCATGACGGAGAGCCCGGCCGCACGGCCCAGGAACCCGCGCGGCCAGGGTGACCGGCTGCGCGAGGAGCTGCTGAACGCCACGGAACGGCTGCTGGAGCAGGTCGGCAGCGAGGACGCGCTGTCGCTGCGCGCCGTGGCCCGCGAGGCGGGCGTCGCGGCGCCCAGCATCTACCGGCACTTCGCCGACAAGACCGAGCTGGTCTGGGCGACGATGCAGGTCAGCTACGAGCGGCTGGTCGAGGACATGGCGGCGGCCGGCGCGCTGGTCCCGGAAGGGGACCCGGTGGCCCGGCTGCGTGCCCGGCTGCGCGCCTACTGCACGTACGCCGTCGACCATCCGGCGAAGTACCGCCTGCTCTACGAGACCCGGCAGTCCCCGGTCGGCCCCGAGCGGCTGGCGCAGCACCCGGCGGGGCTGCTGGTGCGCGGCCTGCACGACGCGCTGGTGGCCTGCGAGGAGGCGGGCTGGCGGGTGCGCTGCTCCCGGGAGGAGGCGCCGTACGTCCTGTGGTCGGCGGTGCACGGCCGGGTGATGCTCTGGCAGGTCCTGCCCGCGGCGAAGAATCCCGAACGCCTGCACCGCTTCGTGGACGAGATCCTCGAGCTGTTGCTGGAGCGCTGACGCTCGTACACCACTCCGGTCCGTCTCATGAGGGCACTCCCAGCACCGCGCTGAGTTGTAATTAGCACCTAATCGGCCCTCCAGGCACCCCCCGGCTCGTTTACCTGCCTATTACACATGTAAGTTTACGGTTGTTAGGCGAAGTCCCACCGCGGCGCACGTCCTTGCGGTACGTGCCTTCTAGGAGCGACATGACCGTCACTTCCCCCCATGCCCCGCTGCCCGTGGAACCCCCCACCGGCTGCCCGTTCGACCCGCCCGCCGAGTTCGGCCGGATGCGGATCGAGGAGCCGATCAAGAAGATCTCGCTGCCCGACGGCAGCTGGGCCTGGCTCGTCACCCGGTACGCGGACATCCGCGCGATCCTCGGCGACACCCGCTTCAGCTCCGACACGCTGACCCCGGGCTACCCGCTCAGCGGCATGACCGGCGGCGCCACCACCGAGAACCGCGGCTTCATCCGCATGGACCCGCCGGAGCACACCCGGCTGCGCCGGATGGTCACCCGCGAGTTCATGGTCAAGAAGGTCGAGGCGCTGCGCCCGGAGATCCAGCGGATCACCGACGAGCTCTGCGACGCGATGCAGGCCGCGAAGCTGAACGGCGCGGACTCCGTCGACCTCGTCGAGGCCCTCGCGCTCCCGGTGCCTTCCCTCGTCATCAGCCTGCTGCTCGGCGTCCCGTACGAGGACCACGCGCTCTTCCAGGGCCTGACCGGCAAGCTGCTCTCCCGCACCATCCCAAAGGCGGAGGCCGACGAGGCCCGCGAGGAGCTGCGCGCCTACCTGGACCGCCTGGTCACCGCGAAGGAGGCGAACCCGGGCGACGACATCCTCAGCCGCCTCATCGTCGAGCAGCAGCAGGCCGGGGAGATCACCCACGACGACGTCATCGGCTTCGCCGCGCTGCTGCTGGTCGCCGGGCACGAGACCACCGCCAACATGATCGGCCTCACCGCGCTGAGCATGATGGGCGAGCTGAAGACCGCACAGCAGCTGCGCGAGGACCCGTCGCTGATCCGCGGCGCCGTGGAGGAGCTGCTGCGCTTCCACAGCATAATCCGCAACGGCCCGCGCCGCGCCGCCACCGAGGACATCGAGATCGGCGGGCAGCTCATCCGCGCCGGCGAGGGCGTCGTGGTCGCCGTGCCGTCCGCCAACCGCGACCCGGAGACCTTCGAGGACCCCGACAGGCTCGACGTCTGCCGCCCCAACGCCCAGCACCACGTCGCCTTCGGCTACGGCATCCACCAGTGCCTCGGCCAGGCGCTGGCCCGCGTCGAACTCCAGGTCGTCCTCGGGACCCTGCTGCGCCGCTTCCCCACGATGCGGCCCGCCGTCCCGATCGAGTCCATCCCCTTCCGTACGGACATGGCGATCTACGGCTGCCACGAGCTGCCGGTCACCTGGTAATCCCGTCCGACACCCCCTCCACAGGAACCCCCACAGGAGCAAGAAGCCATGAACATCACCCTCGACGTCGACAAGTGCTGCGCCGCCGGCCAGTGCGTCCTGGTGGCCCCCGAGGTCTTCGACCAGCGCGACGAGGACGGCATCGTCGTCCTGCTGGACGCCCAGCCGCCCGCCGAGCAGCACGCCGCGGTCCGCGAGGCCGCCGCCATCTGCCCCGCCGCGGCCATCCAGGTCGACGCATGACCGTGGGACGCATCGCCGTCGTCGGCGCCTCGGCGGCCGGCCTCGCCGCCGTCGAGGCGCTGCGCCGCGGCGGCTGGACCGGCGAGCTGACGCTGGTCGGCGACGAACCGCACCTGCCGTACGACCGGCCGCCGCTCTCCAAGCAGCTGCTCTCCGGCGACTGGCAGGCCGACCGGCTGGGGCTGCGCACGGCCGACCAGCTCGACGCGCTGGACCTGGACCTCCGGCTCGGCACGAAGGCCACCGCGCTGGACGCCGGGACGCGCACGCTGACCCTGGCCGACGGCGACCGGCTGGCCGCCGATGGCGTGATCGTCGCCACCGGCGTCCGGGCCCGTACGCTGCCCGGCCCGACCGGAACGGCCGGCGTCCACACGCTCCGCACCCTCGACGACGCCCTCGGTCTCCGAACCTGGCTGTCCGGCGCGCCGCGGCGGCTGGTCGTCGCCGGCAACGGCGTACTGGGCTGCGAGGCCGCCGCGGTGGCCCGCGAGCTCGGCCACGAGGTCACGCTCGTCGGCCGCGACCCGCTGCCCATGGGCCGCCTCGTCGGCGACGGCGTGGGCGCGCTGCTGGCCGCCGAGCACGAGCGGCACGGCGTACGCCAGTTGACCGGCGGTATCGACGGTGTGGAGACCGTGGACGGACAGGTCACCGGCGTACGGCTGGCCGACGGCACCGCCCTCGACGCCGACACCGTCCTGCTCGCCATCGGCTCCGAGCCGGCGGTGGACTGGCTGCGTGCCGACGCGGCGCTGGACACCGCCGACGGGCTGCGCTGCGACGAGTACTGCGCCGCGGCGCCCGGCGTCTACGCCGCCGGTGATGTCGCCCGCTGGTACCACCCGGGCCACGGCTGCCACCTGCGGATCGAGCACCGGATGAACGCCACCGAGCAGGCCATGGCCGCGGCGAAGAACCTGCTCGCGGAGCTGGGCGTCTCGGAGGACGAGCGCCGCCCGTTCGCGCCGGTCCCGTACTTCTGGTCCGACCAGTACGGCATGAAGCTCCAGGCGTACGGCGTGCTCGCGGGTGCCGACCGGGCCGAGACGGTGCTGCTGGACAAGGAACAGCGGCAGGTGGCCGCGCTGTACGGCCGCGACGGGCAGGCCACCGGCGTGTTCGCCGCCGGACTGCCGCCCCGGCAGATCCGCGGGCTGCGCGCGGTGATCGCCACGCCGGGGCCGTGGGAGGAGGCGCATCAGCGCCTGCTCGCGGCCGTCGGCGCGGAGTGAGACGGGGGACGCCGGCCGGCGTGTGCGACCCGCCGGCCGGCGTCCCCGATCATGGAGGGCATGACCGATTCGTACGTACGGGTGCGCGGCGCCCGTGAGCACAACCTCCGCGCCGTCGACGTGGCCCTCCCGCGCGACGCCTTCTGCGTCTTCACCGGCGTCTCCGGCAGCGGCAAGTCCTCGCTCGCCTTCGGCACCCTCTACGCCGAGGCGCAGCGCCGCTACTTCGAATCGGTCGCGCCCTACGCCCGGCGGCTGATCCACCAGGTCGGCGCGCCCAGGGTCGAGGAGATCACCGGGCTGCCGCCGGCCGTGGCGCTGGAGCAGCGCCGCTCGGCCCCCACCTCCCGCTCCTCCGTCGGCACCGTCACCACCCTCTCCAACAGCCTGCGGATGCTCTTCTCACGCGCGGGCGACTACCCGGCGGACAGCACCGGACGTCTCGACTCCGACGCCTTCTCGCCCAACACGGCGGCGGGCGCCTGCCCCGAGTGCCACGGGCTGGGCCGCGTCCACCGCGTCACCGAGGACTCCCTCGTCCCCGACCCCTCCCTCTCCATCCGCGACGGCGCCATCGCCGCCTGGCCCGGCGCCTGGCTCGGCAAGAACCTCCGCGACATCGTCGCCACGCTCGGATACGACATCGACCGCCCCTGGCGCGAGCTGCCGCAGCGGGACCGCGACTGGATCCTCTTCACCGAGGAGCGGCCGGTCGTCACCGTGCATCCGGTGCGCGAGGCCGGGCGCATCCAGCGGCCGTACCAGGGCCAGTACCAGAGCGCCCGGCACTACGTGCTGCACACCTTCGCCGACTCCCAGAGCGAGACGCAGCGCAAGCGCGTCGCGCAGTTCCTGGTGTCCGAGGCGTGCCCGGCGTGCGACGGGCGGCGGCTGCGGCCCGAGGCGCTCGCGGTCACCTTCGCGGGCCACGACATCGCCGCGCTGGCCGGGATGCCGCTGGCGGCGCTCGCCGCGCTGCTGCGGCCGACGGCGGACGGCACGAACGGCACGGACGGCACGAGCGGTACGAGCGGTACGAGCGGGTCGGTCGAAGAGAGCGTGGCGGGCACCCTCGCGCGCGACCTCGTCGCCCGTATCGAGGTGCTGACCGAACTGGGCCTCGGCTACCTCAGCATGGACCGCCCCTCACCCACCCTCTCCGCCGGCGAACTCCAGCGGCTGCGCCTCGCCACCCAGCTCCGCTCCGGCCTCTTCGGCGTCGTCTACGTCCTGGACGAGCCCTCCGCCGGGCTGCACCCGGCCGACACCGAAAGCCTGCTCACCGTGCTCAACCGCCTGAAGCAGGCAGGCAACTCCCTCTTCGTCGTCGAACACGACATGGACGTCGTCCGCCGGGCCGACTGGCTCGTGGACGTCGGACCGCACGCCGGGGAGCACGGCGGACGCGTACTGCACAGCGGACCGGTCGAGGGCCTCGCGGACGTGGCGGAGTCCCTCACCCGCCGTTACCTCTTCGACGGACCCGGCGGCGACGACGGCGCGCGCGAGCCACGCAAGCCCTCGGGCACCGTGCGCCTCTCCGGCATCCACCTCCACAACCTCCGGGGGCTGGACGCGGAGTTCCCCCTCGGGGTCTTCACGGCCGTCACCGGCGTCTCCGGGTCGGGCAAGTCCACCCTGGTCACGCAGGTACTCGCGGACGCCGTACGGGAGCGGCAGGGCGGCCAGGGCCCGGAGGACGACGACGAGGCGCGCCCGACGGCCGAACTGGCCGCCGTCGAGGGCCTGGACGCCATCGACCGGCTCGTCCGCGTCGACCAGAAGCCCATCGGCCGCACCCCGCGCTCCAACCTGGCCACATACACGGGCCTGTTCGACGCCGTACGGAAGGTCTTCGCAAGCACCGACGAGGCGCGCACCCGCGGATACAAAGCGGGCCGCTTCTCCTTCAACGTCGCCTCCGGGCGCTGCGAGACCTGCCAGGGCGAGGGCTTCGTCGCCGTCGAACTGCTCTTCCTGCCGGGCACGTACGCGCCCTGCACGGCCTGCCACGGCGCCCGCTACAACCCCGAGACCCTGGAGATCACCTACCGGGGCCGGAACATCGCCGAGGTCCTGGAGATGACCGTGGACGCGGCGGCCGACTTCCTCGCCGAGGTCCCCGCCGCTGCCCGCAGCCTGCGCACCCTCCAGGACGTCGGGCTGGGCTACCTCCGGCTCGGCCAGCCCGCCACCGAACTCTCCGGCGGCGAGGCGCAACGCATCAAGCTCGCCACCGAACTCCAGCGCGCCCGCCGCGGCCACACCCTCTACCTCCTCGACGAGCCCACCACCGGCCTCCACCCGGCCGACACCGAAGTACTGCTGCGCCAGCTGCACGGGCTGGTGGACGCCGGGAACACGGTGATTGTCGTGGAACACGACATGGGCGTGGTCGCGGGCGCCGACCACGTCATCGACCTGGGGCCGGGCGGCGGCGCCGACGGCGGCCGGATCGTGGCGTCCGGCCCGCCGGCCGAGGTGGCGGCGGCTCAGGACAGCTGCACGGCGCCGTACTTGGCGCGGGCGCTGGCCCGCCTTGGCGAGGACGGGAGAAGGCCATGACCGGCCTTTGGTGACGGTCGGTTAATGTACCCGGGTCGGTTACCCACGACACCACAACAGCACCGCATGAAGGGGGCACCCCGTGGCAGACATCGAGCAGGCCAAGGCCGCATTCGCACGCTTCGACGCGAACGGCGACGGCAAGGTCACGGCCGAGGAGTTCAAGCACGCGATGGCCGAGATGGGCGACGCCTACGTCACCGGCCCCGTCGCCGAGGCCGTCATCAACGCCCGCGACACCGACCACGACGGCCTGATGTCCTTCGACGAATTCTGGACCGCCCTCCAGAAGTCCTGACCCCCCAACCGAGCCCGACCGGCTCGGCC
>NZ_NHSG01000447.1:0-11429 GCF_020024005.1 Streptomyces purpurogeneiscleroticus | reverse complement strand
TCGGGGACGGTGGGGTGCCGGCCGGTGGTCTCCCGCGCCGCGCCGGCCCCGGAGGCGGGTCGGGCTTCACGGGTGGCGGGCCGGTCCTGCACGCCGGTTTCGTGTGCGTCGTTGCGGTGCGAGTGGCGTGCGTCGGCTTCGTGCGCGTCCCGTTCGTGCACCTCGCGCGCCTGCGCGTCGTGCGCGGCCCGCAGCCCCGCGACAGGTACGTCGGGCTCGGCGGGGCGGCCGGCCGGCTTGGGCGGCGCCTGGGTGACCAGCTGCTGCGGGATCAGCACGACCACGCTCGTACCGCCGCGGGCCGACGGGCGGAACGAGACGGTCAGGCCGTGCTTGCCGGCCAGGCAGCCGACGACGGCGAGGCCGAGCCGGGTGCCGGACAGCGACATCAGGTCCAGCGTCTTGGCGGACACCGCCGCCTCGGCGCTGCGCAGCGCCGTCTCGGTCATGACCAGCCCGCTGTCCTCGACGCTGACCACGATGCCCGCCTGCGTCTCCTCGACGTACACGTGCACCGTCGAGGTGGGCGGCGAGAAGGAGGTGGCGTTGTCCATGATCTCGGCGAGCGCGTGCATCACGCCCTCGGCCGCGTGCCCGGCCACCGCCGAGGTACTGCTGCTGTGCAGCCGCACCCGCCGGTAGGCGCTGATCCGGCCCATCGCGCCGCGCAGGATGCTCTCCATGGCGATCGGCTTGTTCCAGCGGCGGCCGGAGCGGGCGCCGGTCAGTACGGCGATGCTGTCCGCCAGCCGGCCCGCCTGCGCGGTGGTGTGGTCCAGCTTCAGCAGGTCGCCGAGGACCTCCTCACCGTGCCGGTGCTCCATCTCGCGCAGGTCGGCGAGCATGCTGGTGGCCAGCGCCTGGACGCGGCCCGCCGCGCTGGCGCAGGCGGACATCGCGGCGGCGCGCATGCGCTCGCCGCGGCCGACCTCGGTGGCCAGCGTCTCCACGATCCGGCGGTGCGCCTCGTCGGCGGGCATCACGGTGTGGCCGAGCGCGGTGTCCACGGAGGCGCCGTCCCGCAGCCGGGCCACGACCGCGGGCAGCGTCTCGTCCGCGAGCCGGTCGGCGGCGGCCTCCATGTCCGCGATGCGGGCGCGGTGCCGGGCGGTGGTGCGCACGGCGTACACCGTGATCGCCAGCAGGACGCTCAGCACCACCGCCACCGTGCCGCAGCCCCACGCCAGCCAGGTGCGCAGCGCCACCGGGCCCGCGAGCACCGCCCACAGGACGGCGCCGCCGGTCACGAAGAGGGCGGCGAGGAACGCGTACAGCGCCGCCACGAGGGGCGGTCGTGCGGGTGTCTGAGCTGTCATCAAACGGGTCCTCGGGCGGTCGCGGCATCGCAAACGGGCCCTGCGGGCGCAGGATAAGCGAAGATCGGAAGCACCCTATCCGCTTCCTACTGGCGAGCAACTTCCGCGTGACGACAATCTTTTGACGTCATGTCCGTGCCGGTATTCCCGGTGCGTCACCAGGTGTGCCGCATCTCGTGGCGTACGGACGCCGCCCGCTCCGTCCGCGCGGCGCCTTCGCGACCCCTTGTTGAACATGATTATCATCTGCTACCGTCCTCGGCATGAACCACACGCCGCCGGACGGCCGGCTGCCGGTCACCGTGCTCTCCGGTTTCCTCGGCGCCGGCAAGACCACGCTCCTCAACCACGTGCTCGGCAACCGCGAGGGCCTGCGCGTCGCGGTCATCGTCAACGACATGAGCGAGATCAACATCGACGCCGCCCTGGTACGGGACGGCGCCGCGCTCTCCCGTACCGAGGAGCGCCTGGTCGAGATGACCAACGGGTGCATCTGCTGCACGCTCCGCGACGACCTGCTCGAAGAGGTCGAACGGCTCGCCCGCGCCGGCCGCTTCGACTACCTGCTCATCGAGTCCAGCGGCATCTCCGAGCCGATGCCGGTCGCCGCGACCTTCGCGTTCGCGAGGGATGACGGCGCCACGCTCACCGACATCGCGAACCTGGACACGATGGTCACGGTCGTGGACGCGGTGAACTTCCATGACGAGCTGGGCCGCGGCGACGACCTGGTGGAGCGCGGCCTGGCCCCGGTCGAGGACGACGAGCGCACGGTCAGCGATCTCCTGATCGACCAGGTCGAGTTCGCGGACGTGATCCTGCTGAACAAGACCGACCTAGTCTCCGCGGGGGAGGCCGACCGGCTGGAGGCCACGCTGCGGCGGCTGAACCCGGCGGCGCGCGTGCAGCGGACCGTACGCGGTCGGATCGACCCCGCAGAGATCCTGGGAACCGGGCTGTTCGACCTCGCGAAGGCCGAGCAGGCGCCGGGCTGGGTGGCCGAGCTCAACGGCGACCATGTGCCCGAGACGGAGGAGTACGGCATCTCGTCCGTGGTGCTGCGCGACCCGCGGCCCTTCCACCCCGGGCGGCTGTGGGACCTGATCACCGGGCCGCTGGACGCCGGTACGTACGGCAATGTCCTGCGCTCCAAGGGCTTCTTCACACTTGCCACCCGTCCCGATGTCACCGGGCTGTGGTCCCAGGCGGGCGCGGTGGCCCGCTTCGAGCCGTCGGGCGTGCACGACCACGGCCATGACCACGAGCACGGCCACTCCGCAGCGGAGCACGGAGCCGACGACCGGCCCGCCGTGCAGGGCCAGGAGCTGGTCTTCATCGGTACCGGGCTGCGGGCCGACGCGCTGCGCGAGGCGCTGGCCGACGCCCTGCTCACCACCGGTGAACTGGCCGACGGACCCGTGGCCTGGGCGGCGTACGACGACCCGTTCCCGGCCTGGGACCTGATGACTGTCCCGGTCCCCTGAACCCGGAGATGTCCGGCGGGCCTGGCAGCCCTCGTCGGGCATCTCCGTAGACCGGCCGGCGGCGGGCGCCGGAGGACTGCGGTCCGGCGCCCGCCCCGTCCGTCCCCCGGCCGGCGCCTGTCCCGCCGGTCACGCGGCCGGCTTCCGCCAGCCGGCCACGCGTCCGACACCGGCACCTTCTCCTGCGAGGCTGCCGGTGTTGGCGCGTCTCTACGGGGGCGCGGCCTAGTACGGCCACTTCCAGTCCGCCACCTCCGGCAGGTCCGTGCCGCGCTCGCGGATGTAGGCGTGGTGGCGGGTGCGGGCGTCCTGCATCTCCTGGCGCAGCGCCGTGGCCCGTACGGCGAGGCCCGGCACGCGGTCGATGACGTCCATGACCAGCCGGTACCGGTCCAGGTCGTTGATGACCACCATGTCGAACGGGGTGGTCGTGGTGCCGTGCTCCTTGTAGCCGCGCACGTGCAGGTTGGCGTGGCCGGTGCGGCGGTAGGCGAGCCGGTGGATCAGCCAGGGGTAGCCGTGGTACGCGAAGATCACCGGCCGGTCGGTGGTGAACAGCGCGTCGTACTCGGCGTCCGTCATGCCGTGCGGATGCTCCCCGCTGGGCAGCAGCCGCGCGATGTCCACGACATTGACCACGCGTACGGCGAGGTCGGGGAGGTGCTCGCGGAGCAGCGCGGCGGCGGCCAGCACCTCCTGGGTCGGTACGTCGCCCGCGCACGCCAGCACCACGTCCGGTGCCGCGCCGCCGCGCTCGGTGCCCGCCCAGTCCCATACGCCCGCGCCCCGGGCGCAGTGCGCGATCGCCTGGTCCATGTCCAGCCAGTCGAAGGTGGGCTGCTTGCCCGCCACGATGACATTGACGTAGTCCCGGCTGCGCAGCGCGTGATCGGCCACGGAGAGCAGGGTGTTGGTGTCCGGCGGCAGATAGACCCGTACGGCCGGCGGGTACTTGTTGAGCACGTGGTCCACGAAGCCCGGGTCCTGGTGCGAGAAGCCGTTGTGGTCCTGGCGCCAGACGTGCGAGCTCAGCAGGTAGTTGAGCGAGGGGATCGGATGGCGCCAGGTCAGGTCGCCGGTGGTCTTCAACCACTTGATGTGCTGGTTGACCATCGAGTCGACGATGTGCACGAAGGCTTCGTAGCAGGAGAAGAGGCCGTGCCGGCCGGTGAGGAGGTAGCCCTCCAGCCAGCCCTGGCAGGTGTGTTCGGAGAGGATCTCCAGCACCCGGCCGTCGCGCGCCAGGTCCTCGTCGGTCTCCAGCAGCTTGTCCTGCCAGTTCTTGCCGGACGCCGCGTACACCGCCTGCAGCCGGTTCGACGCGGTCTCGTCCGGGCCCACCAGGCGGAAGTTGCGGCTCTCGGCGGTGTCGGCCATGACCCGTTCCAGCAGCTGCCCGAGGACCTTGGTCGGCTCGCGCAGCTCGGTACCGGGGTGCTTCACCGGTACGGCGTACTCGCTCAGCGGCGGCATCGGGAGCGAGCGGGTCAGCCGGCCGCCGTTGGCGTGTGGGTTGGCGCCGAGCCGGCGCGCGCCCTCGGGGACCCAGCGCAGTACGTCCGGACGCGGCGCGCCCCGCTCGTCGAACAGCTCCTCGGGGCGGTAGGAACGCAGCCAGCGATCCAGTTCCCGCAGGTGGTCGGGGTTCTCGCGGGTGGCGGCGAGCGGGACCTGGTGGGCGCGCCAGGTGCCCTCGACGAGCTTGCCGTCGACCTTGCGCGGGCCGGTCCAGCCCTTGGGGGTACGCAGGACGATCATGGGCCAGCGCGGCCGTTCCTGCGGTGCGCCCGAGCCCTCGCGGGCGGCCCGCTGGAGGGCGCCGATGCGGTCCAGCGCCTGGTCCATGGCGGCGGCCAGCGCGCGGTGCACGGTCTCCGGCTCGTCGCCCGTGACGTAGACCGGGTCGTGGCCGTAGCCGCGCAGCAGCGCGTCCAGCTCCTCCTCGGGGAGCCGGGCGAGCACCGTCGGGTTGGCGATCTTGTACCCGTTCAGGTGCAGGATCGGCAGTACGGCACCGTCGTGCACCGGGTCCAGGAACTTGTTCGAGTGCCAGGAGGCGGCCAGCGGCCCGGTCTCCGCCTCGCCGTCACCGACGACGCAGGCCACCAGGAGGTCCGGGTTGTCGAAGGCGGCCCCGTACGCGTGCGAGAGCGAGTACCCCAGTTCGCCGCCCTCGTGGATCGACCCCGGCGTCTCGGGCGCGACATGGCTGGGCACCCCGCCGGGGAACGAGAACTGCTTGAACAGCCGGGCCATCCCGGCCTCGTCCTGCGCGACGTCCGGGTAGATCTCCGAGTAGCTGCCCTCCAGCCAGGACCCGGCGACCACCGCGGGGCCGCCGTGCCCGGGCCCCCAGATGCACATCGCGTCCAGGTTGCGTTCGACGATCACCCGGTTGAGGTGGGTGTAGACGAGGTTGAGGCCGGGCGAGGTGCCCCAGTGGCCGAGCAGCCGGGGCTTGATGTGCTCCGCTGCCAGCGGCTCCCTCAGCAGCGGGTTGCTCAGCAGGTAGATCTGGCCCGCGGCGAGGTAGTTCGCCGCCCGCCAGTGGGCGTCCAGCGTCCGCACGTCCTCGTCGGACAGCGCGGCACCGGACCGTGCGCCTGCGTCGCGGGACGCCGCGCCCGCCCGCTCGCCGCTCTCCGCCGCCGTTCCGGTCCCCGGTGCATCCCGCATGAAACAACCCTTCTCCGGCTTTCCCGTCGAACCGACCCTTCCCATGCTGGGATCCGGGGCGCCACCCGGCAACGCAGGATCGGGCCGGTTACGCGGTACCCGTGACCTGGAGAGGAATGCGTACGGATGCGGACCTGCTCCCGTACCGTGCAGACGGAGAAGGGCGCGCGGAGACCCGCGCGCAGCCGCTGCACGCAGATGGGGGACGGCCGATGGATCCGGAGATCGCGACGCTGGCGGGGACCGCCGGCACGACGCTCGTCACGCTGATGGCCACGGAGGCGTGGCAGGGCGTACGGGAGGGCGTCGTCGGACTGTGGCGACGGGCCCGGCCCGAGCGCGCCGAGGCCGTCTCGGCCGAGCTCGAAGCCGCCCGCGAGGACCTGCTCGCAGCGCGCGACGCCGCCGACGACGAGACCGAGGACGAGCTGCGCCGGGACTGGCAGGGCCGGATCCGCCGGCTCCTCGCCGCCCGCCCGGACGTCGCCGACGAGTTGCGCGCCCTGCTCGCGGAGGTCACCCCCGACGAGCCCGCGTCCGCCCCGGTGATCACCCAGCACGCCACGGCCTCCGGCTCGGCCCGCGTCTACCAGGCGGGCCGCGATCAGCACATCCACGAGCGGTGAGGCCGGTCACGGCAGTTCCGTGAGACGGTCTGCCGGACCGTGAGGCGGGTCACGGCGGGAGCGCCCGCCCTTTCCCCGGAACTTACTCCGGAGTAATGTCGCGCTTCCTCGGCCCGCTCCCGGCCCGTTCAGGAGGCGTCATGTCCCGTACTGCCGACCGCACCGCGCGCACCGCGCGTTCACCCAGGCTGCTCGCGGGCCTGCTGGCCGGCGCCGGTGTACTGCATTTCGCGGTGCCGAAACCGTTCGACGCGACCGTGCCCCGGGCCCTGCCCGGCTCGGCGCGCGGCTGGACGTACGCGAGCGGCGTGGCCGAGCTGGCGCTGGCGGCCGGCGTGGCCCACCCCCGGACCCGGCGGGTGGCGGCGCTGGCCACGGCCGCCTTCTTCGTCGGCGTCTTCCCGGCGAACGTCCAGATGGCCGTCGACTGGCGGCACCGCCCCGCGCCGCTGCGCGCCGCCGCCCTCGCCCGCCTGCCGCTGCAGGCCCCGCTCGTCCTGTGGGCCCGTGGCGTCGCGCGCCGGGAGAGCCGCTGAGCGGGTATCAGGAGGCGCCCACCGGGTTGACGAACGTGCCCGGGCGGGTGGCGCCCGACTGGTCCAGGATCGCGCCGCCGTAGGGCCACTTCAGCTCGAAGTGCTGCTTCTCGTTCGGCGGGGTGACCACGACCGTGGCCGGTTCGAGCTTGCGGTCGTCGTCGCGGGTCGAGGGCAGCAGCTGGAAGGTGAAGTGGGTGTTCGCACCCGGCTTCAGCGTCACCGGGACGGGCTTCTTCCCGGAGCGCCGCAGGTCCCAGGTGGTGCCGTCGGTGCCCTTGAGCTGTACGCCCGGGAAGCCGCTGATCGTGCAGGCAGCGCTGCCGTTGTTCTTGAACCACACGGTGGCGGTTTCCTGCTGGTCGCTGTTCATGTCGGGGCGGCCGCCGCCCTCGGAGCCCCAGCCGGCCGTCATGCTCGCCGTGGTGCAGCGGGCGGCCGAGCTGTCCGTACCGTCCGTACCGGACGCGCCGCCGCTCCCGGTGGCCTGCTGCCCGCCGGACGAGGCGTCCGTACCGGATCCCTCGGCGGAGCCCGTGTCCGTCTGCGCCGCGGAGTCCTTCGACGCGCCGTCGGCCGACCCGGCGGAGCTGCCGGCCGACGCCGACGAGTCCGACCCCGCGGCGCCGGACTCGCCGCTCTGGCAGGCGGTGAGGGCGAGCGCGGTGGCGGCGAGCAGCGCGGCCGCGGCGGCCTTGCGGCTGTGGCGACGGGTGCGGTGCGACATGGTGTCCCCCTGGTGGTGGCGTCGGTGCGGCCGGTCCTTCCGTTCCGCGCCACCCACACTCGCCGCCCCCGCTGCTGATCCACTAACACCGCGCTAACGTCCGGCGGGCTCGCGAGTACGGGCATGCCACCCGGCGGCGCGGGCGCCGCCACCCTTCACCGGCCTTCACCGGATTCTCGAATTCCGGCCGTTGAACAGGGGTTGCGCCCATATTTACTTTGAAGTAACAACGTGCTCCATGAACTTGTTCGGCCGCAGCTCCTCCTCCCGCCGCACGGTGGCCCCCGCCGCTCCAGCCCCCTCCGACCTCGCAGTTCTGCCCGACCCCGCCTTCGCCGCGCTCACCGGCGAGTGGATGATCGACCCCGCGCACAGCAGGATCGGCTTCTCCGTACGGCACGCCATGGTGACCACGGTGCGCGGCGCCTTCACGGCGTACGAGAGCCGCCTCTACTTCGACGGCCGCGACCCGGCCCGCTCCGAGGCACAGATCACGCTGTCCACCGCCAGCATCGACACCGGCGTGGAACAGCGCGACGCGCACGTGATCGGCCGCGACTTCCTGGACGCCGCGAGCTACCCGCGGATGACCTTCACGAGCACCGCCGTGGAACTCGCGGACGACGACGTCTACCGCATGACCGGCGACCTCACCATCAGGGACATCACCCGGCCCGTCGTGCTGGAACTCACCTACATCGGGCACGTCACCGACCCGTTCGGATACGAGCGCGTCGGCTTCGACGGCACCACGACCATCAACCGCACCGACTGGGGCCTGACCTACAGCGCCAAACTCGCCCAGGGCGGCGCCATGGTGAGCGAAAAGGTCCGCCTCCAGTTCGACATAGCCGCCATCCGGACCTTCCCGGTCGACTGACCGAGCCCCAGTCGCGGCGCCGGCGAGCGAGGACCAAGGGGGCCCGGCCCGCACAACAACAAAGGCCCAGGTCTCTGACCTGGGCCTCAACTCTGGAGCGGGTGACGGGAATCGAACCCGCGCTCTGAGCTTGGGAATCACGGGTGATCCACGGCTAATTAGGTCGCTGACCTGCTAGGACGTCCGCCAGTGAGGCCCAAGCGGAAGCGCTGCCGAACCCGTCATTCACCGCCGTTCCCCGATGCACCGGGCACGCGTCGGGCACACGGTGTCTCCGGTACCAAGACCCTGGTGGCCGTGCGGTATGAGAGCCGACAGGCAGCCGGGCCTCAGCTGTTGCAGGCCGCAACGACGCCCAGGATCAGCAGTGCCAGGACGAACATCACGATGCAGCCGCCTACTGCGCTCTCCGCTTCCTGGATGACCCCTTTGGGCTTCGGTCGTGACTTCTCGTAGTCCTGGATCCCTCGTGCTACGGCACGCCTGATCTCGTCCTCATCCATGCAAGCATCCCCCTAGCCGCGATCACGCGCCCGCCCGTTCGAACTGCCATGGACAACCTAACGGGTGAGCCAATGGGCGATCTTGAAAACTGTCGTGGCGGCAACGTCACCGTGGGTTCAAATCCCACAGCCTCCGCACTGAGAAGGCCCCTGACCAGCAACTCGGGTCGGGTGCTCCTGCCTTGAGAGTTATCCGCCGCTGCTCGCGATTCCTCTGCTACTGGATCAACTTCCCGTGGTCGGTGTTGCCTGTAGTACGTGAGGCGGGCGAGGCGATCACCCCGCCAAAGGAGGCGCTGTGACGGGGAGCAAGGCGTCACTAGGATTCGGTGTAGACCCGAGCGCGCACGGGTTGTCAGTGCCGACCGATATGCTTCTGCCGTCCACTTCCGGTCCATTACAAGCTTCGGACCCCAGGGCCGAAGACCCCGCAAGGCACACGGGGTTGGTACGACCGGACTGGAGGTGAGGCATGGCAGATCTGCGGAAGCCGGACGATCAAGAAGAGCAGGAGCGCGAACCGAGGCGAGGCCCTACGAAGGCTGAGATCTTGGTCGCGCTGTGCTCCGCGATCGCGGCACTCGCAGGCTGTGTGGAGCAGCTGGCGCGGTAACGCGCCAACCGTGAGGCGGTGAACCGGACGATGCCAGACCCAAGCAAAGCGGGTCCGGCCTCTAAGAGATCGGCCGGACCCGCTTAACGACTCCACGCATGAGCCCGGCCCTGGTCTAGCCCACCGGGGCCGGGCTCCTCTGCTTGGAGCCCGTTCTTGGGTACCCACTATGAGGAAGGGTGCCCCCCGTTTTCATTGGGGTCGCAATGAACTATATCTCGCTGAGCCTCCCCGAGACTCCCCGTTCCTTCCACGTTCCTCCCCGTTCCTTCGGCGTTCCTCCCCTTTGCCTGCACGGTTGGCGTGCTCGGTAGTGGCGTCCACGTCCTCTGACCCGGTACGAACTTCCGCCAGCGTGTCGCCCGCGGTGGGATGATGCTCGGTTCGTAGGCGCGACACGCTCCTCAGCCCCTATGGCGCCGCGTCGAGTGGAACGCCTACGAACCTTCGCCACGTCGCGCCAGCAGATAGCTCCCCCTCGACCAGGTACTCCGCGTCCGGTCCGCTCACGCTGGAGCATCCGTGACGGTGGCGGTGTACGGCGGCCTGCCCCATGCCGGCGTTCTCGTCCAAAGTGCTCGGCCGCCCCGACCCCACCCCTCCCGTAGCCTGCCTTCTCTCAGGACTACGACCTATGGGGTGGTCGGCAGCGCGCTTGCCACGTAAACCGCTCACCGCTTCCGCCCCCCTTCACCACTTCCTCTCCCGCACTCTTCTCGCCGTCCCCGGGGCTCCCCTATGGGCACGCTCTGAGTCACGGGCCTCGGTGGAGCTGCTTCGATGTGCTGGTGGTGGGCTTCCGCCTGGTCCTGGTGCGGCTGGGCGGTGGTGTCGGCTGGTGGGGATCGATGCTCGTTCCGGTGCAGCTTTTGGGCGGGACAAAGCGTGAAGCGAATTACCCCGCGGCTACTTCAGGTGGCGCGGGGCCGGGGCCGGGCGGAGCGGGCCGGAGGCAGGAGCGGCGCCCGAGTACTGTGCCCGCGCCGGCCCGCAGTGCCGACCGGTGGGGTGTAATTCGTAGCGGTGGCTGTCGAAGCCATTGGCCTGCACGCCGGATGCCGAAGGCAAGAGCCCCCGCCGGGCCAGAACCTACGGCC
Organism: Streptomyces purpurogeneiscleroticus; assembly: GCF_020024005.1. Lineage (NCBI taxonomy): Bacteria > Bacillati > Actinomycetota > Actinomycetes > Kitasatosporales > Streptomycetaceae > Streptomyces > Streptomyces purpurogeneiscleroticus. Next base: position 971 of record NZ_NHSG01000447.1, on the reverse strand, counting down.
GCACGGCTTCATGGGTCATGCCGTGCTGCCCGGCCCCCATGGAAGGTGACTGTTGGCCTCAACCGATGCCCATGGTCTTCAACGGCGAGTCTCAGTGATCGGCGCCAGGTAGGCCCGGCAGGGAATGGCATCCTCAGCGAGAGCCCCAGGAGTGATCCCTCCCCCGCCTCCTACCCGGCCGAAGGACGGGGCTTGATGAGGTAGAAAAATCTGTAACAGCTCCCTGCCTCACCCGCGAAAGTGGCTACGCGTCGAAGTCGTACTCAAGCACGTAGGAAGCGGAGTCGAGAGTCATCTCGTTGATCTCGACAGGTGAAGGCCAAGGCGGCTCGCGATCAAGAGCGATCGGGCACGCAACGGGCACGGAACGCTTAACCCGGTCCAGACAACAACAAAGGCCCAGGTCTCCGACCTGGGCCTCAACTCTGGAGCGGGTGACGGGAATCGAACCCGCGCTCTGAGCTTGGGAAGCTCATGTTCTACCATTAAACTACACCCGCGTGACCGCCTGATCTTGCAGGGCGGTGCATCGTCGCACACTGTACCTCATCCCCAGCCTCCGGTGTATTCGGCCGTGAGGCTTTTGTCATGTCCGGGTGCGACGCGGGGCGGTAAGCGGGTGCGGGGTGCGGGAGTTGAGGCGTACGGTGGGGACTCTTCCCCGGTTCGGCATGCCGCTTGGGAGTGCGCCCAGTTCATCCCCTAATGTGGCTTTTGTTGTCCATGCGTTTGGGAGAGGGACTTGATGGAGCGCACCGTCGTCCGTTGTGCCGAAGGGCACGTGTTCAGCACCGCTTCGTTCCCGATGCAGACCACCGACCGGCTCGGCCCCGGTCGGCTGCTGCGGTGCCCGCGCTGTGCGCGGTTGCGCCACGCGGTCCCTGTACAGATGGAGAAGCGCTAGCGAGGGCGGTGAGGGCCCGGTCCCCGGAAGGGGGCCGGGCCCTCACGGCTGTCCAGGCGGGGGAAGG
>NZ_NHSG01000446.1:0-11466 GCF_020024005.1 Streptomyces purpurogeneiscleroticus | reverse complement strand
GCGGCCCCCGTACCGGCCGGCACTCCGACCGCCGCCGCGCCACCCGGCTCGTCCTCGACCTGTGCCTCGACCCCGGCCGGCGGCACGACCTCGTCCTGGAGCTCGGCCGCACCGCGCCGGACGGCCCGCCACCGGAGCCCGGCGCCGCCTGGGCCGCGACCGAACGGGCCTGGCGGGACGCGGTCCCCGCGCTGGACCACACCGTCGCCGCCGGGGACGCCCGCCGGTCCTACGCCGTGCTGCGCGGCATGACCGGCGCGCGCGGCGGAATGATCGCCGCGGCCACCACCAGCCTGCCCGAACGCGCCGAAGAGGGCCGCAACTACGACTACCGGTACGTCTGGATCCGCGACCAGTGCTACGCGGGCCAGGCCATGGCGGCGGCGGGGCACTACCCGCTGCTCGACGCCGCCGTCCGCTTCATCGGCGCGCGGCTGCACGAGGACGGGCCCGAAATCTCCCCCGCGTACACGGCCGACGGCGGCCCCGTGCCCGACCAGCGGGAACTGAACCTGGCCGGCTACCCAGGCGGCTACGACCGGATCGGCAACCGGGTCAACCGGCAGTTCCAGCTCGACGCCTTCGGCGAGGCGCTGCTGCTGTTCGCCGCCGCGGCCCGCGCCGGCCGGCTCGACGGCGACGGCTGGAAGGCCGCGGAGATCGCCGCGGACGCCGTGGCGCGCCGCTGGCGGGAGCCGGACGCCGGGATCTGGGAACTGGACGCGCGCGCCTGGACGCACAGCCGCCTCATCTGCTCCGGCGGGCTGCGCGCCATGGCCGCCGCCGGGCCGCCCGGGCCACAGGCCCGCAAGTGGCGCGCGCTCGCCGACACCCTCCTCGACGTCACCACCGCCACCGCGCTGCACCCCGACGGCCACTGGCAGCGCGCCGCCGACGACCCGGCGCTGGACGCGGCCCTGCTCATACCGGCCCTGCGCGGCACGCTGCCCGCCGACGACCCGCGTACCCGCGCCACGCTGCGGGCCTACCAGGAGCAGCTGACCGACGGCCACTACGCGTACCGCTTCCGGCACGACGAGAGACCGCTGGCGGAGGCCGAAGGCGCCTTTGTGCTCTGCGGCTTCGCGATGGCGCTGGCGGAACACCAGCAGGGGAGGGAGACCGAGGCGTACCGCTGGTTCGAGCGCAACCGTGCCGCGTGCGGCACAGCCGGGCTGTACGCCGAGGAGTACGACATCACACAGCGTCAGTTGCGGGGCAATCTCCCGCAGTCCTTCGTGCACGCGATGATGCTGGAGTGCGCGGTCCGGCTGGCCGGCGCGGACGGCGTGCCCGAACGGCCCACCTCCTCTCGCGGTGACCGGACCTGAGGAGTGGAGTGGAACGTGCCACCGGTCCGCACTCCCGGCGGGCCGGGGCCGACCACGAGGAGACATGACATGCCGCGAGGTTCCAGCAACAAGCGCGAGCGCCAGTACGAGCACATCAAGGAAGGCGCCCAGAAGCGGGGCACCTCGACCGGGCGGGCGAAGGAGATCGCCGCGCGGACGGTCAACAAGGAGCGGGCCCGCACCGGCGAGTCGAAGACGGCGAGCAAGTCCTCCACGCGGGACACCAAGTCGGCGTCGCAGCGCGGCGGCCAGCGCTCCGGCAACCGCACCGGCCCCCAGGGGCCGACGAAGGACCAGCTCTACAACGAGGCCAAGAAGAAGAACATCGACGGCCGCTCCTCGATGAGCAAGGACGAGCTGGCCAAGGCCCTGGGCCGCTGAGAACCGGTCACGGGCCGCCCGCGCCGCGCCCGGCCGGTGCACCGTCCCGGTCGTGGGCGCGCCGCCCCGCGACGTACGTGGAGCGCACCGCGCGGTCGTCGCCCATCGCCGCCAGGACGAACAGCAGCTCCTCGATGTCCTCGGCGCGCGCCGCGCGCCGGGCGAGCAGCGGCGTGGCCCGCGGATCGAGCACCACGAAGTCCGCCTCCTGCCCGGGCGCCAGGGAGCCGACGGTGTCCGCGAGGCCCAGCGCCGCCGCGCCGCCCCGCGTGGCCAGGTAGTACGCCTGTACCGCGTCGATCGGGGCGCCGCACAGTGCGGCGGCCTTGTACGCCTCGTACACCGTCGACAGCATCGAGAAGGTGGGGCCCGCGCCGACGTCCGTGCCGAGCCCGACGGTCACCGGGTGCGGGCCGCCCGCGGTCTCGCGCGCCGGGAAGAGCCCGCTGCCCAGGGCCAGGTTGGAGCCGGGGCAGTGGGCCAGCGCGGTGCCGGTGGCGGCGCAGCGGGCGCGCTCGGCGGGGGAGAGGTGGACGCCGTGCGCGAGGACCGCGCCCGGCCCGAGCAGCCCGTAGTGGTCGTAGATGTCGAGGTAGCCGGCGCGGCCGGGGAAGAGCGAGCGGGCCCACTCGACCTCGTCGGGCGTCTCCGAGACATGGGTGTGCAGGAGGGCACCGGGATACTCCCGCCACAGCGCGGCGGCCGTCTCCAGTTGCTCCGGCGTACTGCTGGGTGCGAAGCGGGGCGTGATCGCGTACTGGGCGCGGCCCTTGCCGTGCCAGCGGGCGAGCAGTGCCCTGGACTCCTCGTAACCGCTGCGCGCCGTGTCGAGCAGCGCGTCGGGCGCGTTGCGGTCCATCAGGACCTTGCCGCAGGCGATCCGCAGCTCCCGCCGGGCCGCCTCCTCGAACAGCGCGTCGGCGGACTCCGGGTGGACGGAGCCGAAGACCAGCGCGGTGGTCGTGCCGTTGCGCAGCAGCGCGTCGCAGAAGACGGCGGCGGCCTCGCGGGCGTACCGGGCGTCCGCGAACCGTTCCTCCTCGGGGAACGCGCGCTGCTCCAGCCACCCCATCAGGTCGGCGCCGAAGGCCGCCATGACATCGGTCTGCACGCAGTGCAGGTGGGTGTCGACGAATCCGGGGAGGATGACGTGGTCCGGGTAGTGGACCGGCGTGTTCCCCGCGGGGAGCAGGTGGCGCAGCGCGGCGTACTCGCCGGCCGCCGTGATCCGGCCGTCGGCGCAGATCAGCAGCGCGTCCTCCGTGTACGAGAACGACTCTTCGCGGCCGGTGCGGAACGGGTCGGCCGGGAAGCGGACGAGCGGTCCGCGTACGGCGGTGACGGCCGGGCCGGTACGCGCATCGGCGTCGGTGGCGGTGGTCATGGCGGACAACACCTCCGGGGGCGGACCCGGGACCGGCGCGCGCTCAGGGAGTGCTCGGGGCGGCCCAGCCCAAGGGGTACGGGTCGGATCCGGCGACCGGGGGTTCGCCGGCCGCGGAGGCGAAGGCGGTCAGCGCCGCCACGATGCTGGCGCGCTCGGAGGCGGGCATTCGCCCGACGATCTCCGCGATCTCGGCCTGCCGCCGCGCGGTGACGTCCTCGACGAGGTGCCGTCCCGCCTCGGTCAACTGCACTATTGTCTCGCGGCGGTTGTCGGGATTGACCCTGCGGTCCACGAAACCGGCTCCGATCAGCCGGTCGATCATGCGCATGGCGGTGGACGGATTGACCCGCAGCAGCTCCGCGACGACCACGAGCTTCGCGGCGCCGTGCGTGGACAGCGCGACGAGGAGCCGGAACTGCGGCAGCGTCACCGTCCCCTCCACCGAGGCCAGCGAGCGCGCCGAGACGGCCACCAGCACACGCGATGCGGTCAGCACGGCACGGGTCACCGCGTCCACGTCGTCCGGTGCCTGCCCGGCGTCCTCGCTCATGCCCCCTTTCTACCGCGTCAGGGCAGGGGCGGGGACTCGTCGTCGTTGACGTTCTCGTCGTCCACGACATGCACCGCCGCCTCCTCGGCACCCGCGGCGCCGCCGTCGATGCCCACGTCCCGGGCGATGACGTCGTTGGCGTTCCGGCCGTGGTCCGGGAAGCCCTGGTCGCCGCTGACGATGCGCCCGGCACGGTCCTCCCCGGCCTGCTCGTCCACCGGCTCACCGTCGCCGCCCGGCAGGTCACCGATGCCGTTGCCCTCGGGGGGTGCCACGTCCGGCACCTCCTTGGCCAGCCGCTCGTCCAGGCTTTCGCCCGCGCGCTGCTCGTTCGCCGTCGTACCCGTCTGGTTCACCGCGAACGGCTTCTCCGGCGGCGAATAGCCCTCGTCCAGCTGCTGGTCGGCATCCGGCTCGTCGAGGGCGTCCTCCATGTCGAGGTCGTCGGGCTTGGCCGACACGTCGTAGGCGGGCGGCTGGTACACCTCGTCACCCATCGCCTCGTCGGACATGGCCGCTCTCCTCTCCTGGACTGCCGTTCCGCAGCACGGGTGCCCGTTTCTGCCTCACTGCACCCACCCTGCGGAACCGTCACACCTCGTGCAAACGCAATTTCGGGCGGTCAGCGAGTACCCGTGGGTCACCGGCTCACCGCCCCCTGTGAGAATCCGCACCCACTCGGCGGAACCCTTGGGGCACAAGGGATCCACCAGGGCTCCATGGCAGGGTGACGGCCATCGCACCCCAAGAGCGTTTCCCCGGCCGCCCCGTTATGTGAAAGTCGAACCTTGTCGTGCCCGGGGTGTGCGCAGTCGCGCGCTCCTCCGGCCCGGCACCGACCGATTCTCGGCACTCCAGGCCCGCCGGCGCACACAGCCGTGCCCGCGCACCCGCCGAGCCGCTTTCCGAGCCTGACGGGCTCTTCACGAAGTGTTCTGCCGTGCCTTCTCCCGTCCTTGCTCCCGGCCGCATCGCCGCGCAGGTGGCCGCATCCGAGAGTGCGACCGCCGCCGACTCCGCGGTTACCGCCGATCCCGTTGCCGATACGTCCGACCCGGTCGATCCGGCCGGTGATCCACGGGGCGGCAAAGCCCCCTCCTCCGTACGCCGGTACACCGCGAACCTGAAGTACCTCTTCGGGCGCGGCCGTACGGGCGGCTCCGGCGGCAGCCACGCACCGTGGCGCTCGCTGCGCTACCGCAGCATGCGCTGGTGGTCGGTGGCCAACCTGGTCTCCAACGCCGGTACCTGGATGCAGCTGACCGCCCAGAACCTGCTGGTGCTGCAGCTCACCGGGTCCGCCGCCGCCACCGGTCTGTCGCTCTCCGTACAGGCGGGCCCCGGCCTGCTCATGGGCCTGTTCGGCGGCGCGGTCGTGGACCGCTGGCCCCGTAAGGTCACCGCCGCGGTGAGCCAGGCCATGCTGGGCCTGGTCGCGTTCGCCACCGCCTTCCTGGTGGCCACCGACCAGCTCAACTACGGCCTGCTCATGGCGCTGTCCGCCGTCACCGGCATCATCGCCACGGTCGACGGCCCCGCCACCTCGCTGCTCGGCAACGACCTGGTACGCAAGGAGGACGTGCCCTCGGCGATCGCGGTCGGCTCGCTGGTGCACAGCGTGGGCCGGCTCGGCGGTACGGCGCTGGCCGGTGTGGCCGTCGGCGTGCTGGGCACGGGCGCCGCGTACGCCGCGAACGGCTTCTCCTTCCTCTTCGTCGCCGCGGTGATCCCCTTCCTTCGGCCGGTCGGCCAGGCGCTGCGCTCGCGCGGCGAAGCCTCCGACGATCGGCGGGCGCCGGTGAGCCTGGAGAAGGCATCGGTGAGCCAGGAGAAGGCGCCGCAGCAGGTTTCCGAGCCCGCCGACCCCGAGCCCGCCATGACGGCGCGCGAGGGCGTGGCCTTCTTCATGCGCCGCCCGCGGCTGGTGGCGCTGGCCGTGATCACCGGCCTGAGCGCGATCTTCGGCCGGAACTACCAGCTCACCCTGGCCGTCCTGGTCACCGGGCCGCTCAGCGCGGGCGCCGGCGCCTTCGGTACGGTCTCCTCCGTGCTGGCCGCCGGCGGCATCGTCGGCGCGATCCTCGCCGCGCGGCTGCGCAGGCCCTCGGTCAAGCTCGTCGGCGCCCTGGCCGCCGCCGGTGGACTGCTCCAGGCCGTCGCCGGCCTCTCGCCCTCGCTCATCCTGCTGCTGGTCCTCGTGCTGCCGATGTCGGTGGTGGAGTCGGTCTCCGACACCGCGGGCACGACCGTGCTGCAGACCGACCCGCCGGCGAACATGCGCGGCCGCGTGCTCGGCGTCTGGCGGAGCCTGAGCACGGGCTGGGGCCTGGTGGCCCCGCCGCTGCTCGGCCTCCTCATGGAGTGGGCCGGTGCGCGGGGCGCCCTGGTGGCCGGCGGTCTGATCATCGCGGCCGTGACCGGCCTGGGTGCCGTGCTGCACGTCCGCAAGGGCACGATCCGGACCGCGCCGGCCACGGCGGCGGCCTACCGGACGGCCGCCTGACAGGCACGTACGTACCTCCGCACGCGCGAAGGGGCCGGGACAGCTGTCCCGGCCCCTTCGGCGTCGTCCGCTACGACGTCTCCTTCTCGACGTCCTCCACCACGGATTTCTCCAGGGCTGCCCGGACCAGCGCCGCGGCCAGCGTGGCGGTGTCCTCGGCGGACACCAGCCGCGCCAGCTCCTCGGGCTTCTCGGGGAGGTCCAGCCGCTCCGCGCCTTGCAGCGCCTTGCTGTCGAGGTAGGGGGAGAGGTCCCGCCACACGGCCTGGGCCTCGCGCAGGAAGATGTCCGCGCCGGCCGGGCCGAGCCCCGGCACCTTCTGCAGCAGCTCCTTCAGCCGGTCCACGTCACCGCCGGCCTCGTCCCGCAGCCGTCGCAGGTCGCCCTGGTAATCGTCCAGCAGCAGCTGCGCGCCGTCCCCGAGCTGGGTGGACGTGCGCTCGTCGTACCGGCGGTAGCTGCCCCGGCCCAGGGCGTCGACCCGCTGCTGCCAGGTCGCGTCCCGCATGGACCGGGCGTCCCGCATCCCCGCCTCGAAGAGCTCGTGCGCCGCGGCCACCGCCACCGAGGCCCGGATGCGCGCGCTGAGCAGACAGGAGAGCACGAGCAGCTGATACAGCGGCTGCGGGGTGTCACGGAGCGTGATGCCCGCCTCCGCGGCGTAGGTCTGCCCGTGCGTCTCCAGCAGGGCCTGCACGGTCTTCCGCCGGTCTCCCGTCATGGACTCGCACTCCTTCGAGAGGGGGCCTAGCGGTGGGCGCCTCGCGAGGCGCCGCCGAAGAGCCGGGCGAGCGCGCGGAAGGGGAGTGTCACCACGGCGGCGATGGTGCTGCCGATGGCCCGCAGTACGTCGGCGATGGCGCTGAGCACGATTCCTCCTTATATAGGGGAACTGTTCTGTTCCTGTCCCTCGGGTAACCGGAATCGCGGAACGTAATCATGGCCGGTGGGACCCGCGGACCCGCTCCATGAGCCGCGCCCGTCGCCCGGCCGCGGCCCGGCCCGCGGGGGACAGGCACCACTCCCACCACCGGTCCAGCGTTTTCGGTGTCACCTCGTCCGCCGGGATCACCGCGGGCCAGCGCAGCGCCCGCGCCTGGGCGCTCACCTTCGCGCCGCCCAGTACGGGATCGACGGCCAGTACCGGCGTCCCGGCCCGCAGCGCCAGCACCATGCCGTGCAGCCGGTTGGTGACCACGGCGTCGAGCCGGGCGGCGAGCCCCATGAACTGCTCCGGGGTCGCGCAGTGCCGCCAGTCGTCGATGGCGAGCCGGGTGTCGGCTTCGACCCGGGCGCAGTCCAGTCGAGTGAGCCACTCGATCAGCTGTCCGCCGACGGTGTCGTGCCGCCGCCGCTCCGCGTACTCGCCCTGCCCGTACGTGAGCACCACCCCGGCCAGAGGTGGCACGGAGTGCAGTGGGGCCCCTGCGGCCAGGTCGACGGAGGGGGCGGCGGCCGGCTCGTCCCGGGCGAAGACCCGGTCGAAGCCGGTCACCGCGGGGTCGCCGGGGTCGATCACGCTCACGCCGACGGCGAGCCGCCGGCAGTTGCTGAACTGCCGGTGCAGCCGCCGCAGTTGCTCCCCGTGCGCCGGGCCGCAGGTGAAGACGACGTGGCCGTAAGCGGTGGGATCGGCGGCGTCCAGCGGCATACGGTCCGGCGCGAAGCCGCGACTCCAGGCCGTGTCGTGCGCGATGCCGCACGCCGCGAGGGCCTGCGAGACCCGGCGCTGGGCCAGCGCGTCGCCGACCGTGACCTCGCCGTCGTCGAAGCTGAACCACCCGGTCAGCAGCGTCCGTCCGGGTCCTCCGGGACGGGCGAGCAGGTCGTCGGTCAGGGCGGTCAGGGGCTCTCGCATGCCGTACTCCTTCGCGTTTGCGCGCACTCAGGACGCGCACTCAAGAGGCGTACCCGGGCCGTCGCCGGTAGAACGGACGCAGATGCGTAAAAGCACGGAAATAGGACACTCAAGGTCTGTGCCACCCAGTGCCATGCCGCACGGAAAGGAGGACGACGCGTGACTGCCCTGCCCTTGCGACCGACGTGGCGGCGTGCCGTCGTGACCGGAGGTGCCGGTTTCCTCGGTTCCCACCTCTGCGAACGCTTGCTGGAGAGCGACGTCGAAGTCGACTGCGTGGACAACCTGTCCTCGGGATCGATGGACAATATCGAGCACCTGCTCGGCCGCCCCGGCTTCCGCTTCCTGGACCGGGACGTCTGCCTCCCGCAGTGCGTGGACGAACTCCGCGGCCCCTACGACCTGGTCCTGCACTTCGCGTGCCCCGCCTCACCGGCCGACTACCTCCGGATGCCCCTGGAGACGCTGGACGTCGGGAGCCTCGGGACGCGGAACGCCCTGGCCATCGCGCACCGCGACAACGCACGCCTCGTCCTCGCCTCCACCTCCGAGGTGTACGGCGACCCCCTCATGCACCCGCAGCGCGAGGACTACTGGGGGAACGTCAACCCGGTCGGCCCGCGCAGCGTGTACGACGAGTCCAAGCGGTTCTCCGAGGCACTGGTCACGGCGCACGTCGGCGCCAAGGGCACGAATGCCGGCATCGTGCGGATGTTCAACACCTACGGTCCGCGGATGCGGGCCCACGACGGCCGGGCGGTCCCGACGTTCATCTGCCAGGCGCTGGCCGGCGAACCGCTGACCGTGGCCGGCAGCGGCGAGCAGACCCGCTCGCTGTGCTACGTCGACGACACGGTTGACGGCGTGCTGCTGGTGGCCGCGAGCCGCGCGGTGCGCCCCGTCAACATCGGCGGCGGTGACGAGACGCCCATCTCCGAGATCGCGCGCCGCATCGTGGCGCTGACCGGCTCCAGGTCGGAGCTGCGGTACATCGAACGGCCCGAGGACGACCCCGAACGGCGGCGGCCCGACACCTCGCTCGCCCGCGAGATGTTCGGCTGGGAGCCGAAGGTCGCGTGGGAGGAAGGGATCAAGCGCACGATCGGCTACTTCGCGAGCCGCGACCCCCGCGAACGGCTCACCGCGCAGCCGGCAGCGGCCGCTCCCGCCCATGCCGCCCCGACCGAAGAAGCCCCGCACCCGTGAACGGATCACTTCATGCGCGTCCTTGGTGTCAACGCTCTTTTTCATGACCCCGCAGCAGCCCTCGTCATCGACGGCACGACCGTCGCAGCTGCGGAGGAGGAACGGTTCAGCCGCCGTAAGCACGGCAAGCGGCCGGTGCCCTTCTCGGCGTGGGAACTGCCCGAGCTCTCCGCCCGCTGGTGCCTGGAACAGGCCGGCCTGACCCCCGCGGATCTCGACGCCGTCGCCTACTCCTACGACCCCGAACTCTCCCGCCCCGCCGAGATGATGGGCCTGGACGACCCCTGGGACCACCTCCGCCAGGAGTACGCCCGCCGGGCACCGGAGTTCCTCGCCGAGGCACTGCCGGGCCTGAAGCCCGAACGCGTCCGCTTCGTCGCCCACCACGTCGCCCACGCGGCCTCCGCCGGGCTCGCCTCCCCGTACGACGACAGCGCCGTCCTGGTGCTCGACGGCCGCGGCGAGTGCGCCTCGCACCTCGCGGGCGCCTACTCCGACGGCGAGCTGAAGGTCCTCGCGGCCCAGGAACTCCCGCACTCCCTCGGCCTGTTCTACGAAGAGCTCACCGACCACCTCGGCTTCCTGCGCAGCAGCGACGAGTACAAGGTGATGGCGCTCGCCTCCTACGGCACGCCCCGCTTCCGCGAACAGCTGCGCGAGTACGTCCACTCCGACGGCACCGGCGGCTACGTAGCGCACCACGTGCCCTGGGAGCGGATGGTGCCGCGCCGCCTCGCCGGCCGCCGGATCACCACCGACCACGCCGACCTCGCCGCCAGCGCCCAGGCGTGCCTGGAGGACATGACGCTCGACCTCGGCCGCTGGCTGCACGACAAGACCGGCCGCCGGACCCTGTCCCTGGCCGGTGGCGTCGCGCTCAACTGCGTCGCCAACTCCCGTCTGTACCGGGACGGTCCGTACGAGGACATCTGGGTCCAGCCCGCCGCCGGGGACGCCGGCACGGCGCTGGGCGCCGCGCTGCACGTCGCCCAGGAGCAGGAAGCGGCCCCCGTCTCCCCGATGCCGACCGCCGCGCTCGGCCGCGGCTGGTCCGACGAGGAGCTGCGCGCCGTCCTGGAGGAGGCCGCCGTTCCGTACGAGGAGCCCGAGGACATCGCCGAGACGGTCGCCGAGGAGCTGGCGAACAACGGCATCGTCGCCTGGTACCAGGGCCGCAGCGAGTACGGCCCCCGGGCGCTCGGCCACCGCTCCCTGCTCGCCCACCCCGGACACCCGGACAACCTCGAACGGCTCAACGCCGTGAAGGGCCGCGAGGAGTTCCGGCCCGTCGCGCCGATGGTCCTGGAGGACCGGGCCCCCGAGCTGTTCGAGGGCGGGCCGCTGCCCAGCCCGTACATGCTCTTCGTGCACGACGTCCGCGAGCCGTGGCGCGCGAAGATCCCCGCGGTGGTGCACGTCGACGGCACGGCCCGCGTGCAGACCGTTGAGGAGCGCACCGAACCGCTGGTGGCCCGCATGCTCGCGGCCTTCGACCGGCGCACCGGCATCCCCGTCGTGGTCAACACCAGCCTGAACACGGCGGGCCGCCCCATGGTCGACAGCCCGCGCGAGGCGCTGGAGTGCTTCGGCAGCGCGCCGGTCGACCTGCTGGCGATCGGGCCGTTCGCGGTCCGCCGGGGGAGGGCGTTCGCATGACACCCCCTGACACTCCGGCACATACCGCAACCGGCACCGCGGACCCCGTACACCGCGCCGCCGGAGCGGAGGTCTCCTACGCCGTCGTCATACCGACCCTCGGCAGGCCCTGCCTGAAGGACTGCCTGCGGGCCCTCGCCGAGGCCGGCGAGCCATGGCCCGACCAGGTGGTACTGGTCGACGACCGGCCCGAGCCCGGCGAGCCGCTGCCCCTGGAGGCCGCGGGCCCGCTCCAGGACCGCATCCGTACGACGGCCACCGGCGGGCGCGGCCCCGCCGCCGCCCGGAACGCGGGGCTGGCCGCCGTCGGCACGCCCTGGGTCGTCTTCCTCGACGACGACGTGCGGGTGACGCCCGACTGGAGCCGCCGGCTCACCGCCGACCTCGCCGCGGCCGACGTCCGCACCGGCGGCGTGCAGGGCCGCCTCCACGTGCCGCTCGACGCCGGCCGCCGCCACACCGACTGGGAGCGCGGCACCGCAGGCCTGGAAGGCGCCGCCTGGGCGACCGCCGACATGGCCTACCGCAGCGCGGCCCTCCGTGACGTCGGCGGCTTCGACGAGCGGTTCCCGC
>NZ_NHSG01000445.1:0-11338 GCF_020024005.1 Streptomyces purpurogeneiscleroticus | reverse complement strand
GCCAGGACCCCCCGCTCCAAGCTGAGATCAACTCCCCGCAGCACCGGCCGGCGACGGTAGGCATGATGCACACCACTCACCTGCATGACATCGGTTTCCTTCCGGGTTGTCTCGCACGCTTTCCCAGACAGGCGCAGCGATCACACGAGAGACGACGCACCGGCGGCCCACGACCGGCTGTCCTGGCACCCCTATCACCGCAACCACGTCCCACCGCCGTGGGCCCGCTCTGCGCCCCGAGCCCTCCAGGTCCGACACGACGTGCCTGCCGCGCCGCACACCAACAATGAGAGCTCCACTCCCGCCTAACGACTGTGGCCACGCCGCGATGCGCCGCCGTTCGTGTCGGGGCGGCCCTTGCCAGGGGTACACCGCCCCGGCCAAACCTCCGACATACCCACGCTCGTTAGAGATGATCAGCACTCAATACAAACGACCAAAACTGATCACACAACTGCCAACCTGACAACCCACACGTCAACACCCACAGGTCAACGGCGCGACGGGCCAGCGCGGCGCCGCCCCACGCGTCCGTCTACTGCGGCGAGCCAGCCATCTAACTGATCACCGCAGGTCACAACGCCCCTCCAGATCAGAAATAGCCCTCCTGGACAGCGCCGCACTACGGGAACTAGGCATCGACTGGGCATAACAGGGACCACCAGTTCCTCTTCCGCGTTCGTTGCTCCAGCATTCAGAGAATCACGCAGCACCTCGGCCTGGTGGGTGAACTGCTCTGGACGGCGCGATGTGCGATCGCTCAGGTTGCTGCTGTCTGCTGAGCGCGGGTCGTGCTGCTGAGGAGTGGGCGTACGGCCAGGCAGACCTCGACCAGCCGCTCCACCTGCGCGTCGGTGAGGCCGGCATGCAGCGATACCCGCATCGTTGCTCGGCGCCGTGAAGTGGCCGGCGGGCCGAACGGCGACGGGAACACCCCGCGGGACATCATCGCGTCGCGCAGTTTGATGGCCTGCCGCTCCGTTCCGGCCTCCAGCGGGAGGATCTGTGTCTGCGAGCCGTGCAGATCGATCCCGCCGGCCGTCAGCTCCTGCCGTACCCACTCGGTGACATGGTGCAGTCGCTCGCGCCGCCACCCGTCCTCCCGTACGGCGGCAAGCGCGGCCTGCAGGCCGGCCAGATCGTGTGGCAGCAGGGTGGAACTGAATACCGCTGGATACGACTCGTGCTTGAAGTAGTCGACGAAGTCGGGGTCGCAGCAGGTGATCAGTCCAGCCCGGCCGGCGAACGCCTTCGACAGGCTGACGGTGCGGAAGTGCACCGCGTCCTGCAGGCCGAGCGCCGCGACGATGCCCTCGCCCCGCTCCCCGTGCACCCCCAGCGAGTGCGACTCGTCGACGAGCAACACGCAGCTGCTCTCCGCGGCGATGACGGCGAGTTCCGCCAGTGGAGCGAGGCTGCCGTCCGACGAGTACACCCCGTCGACGGCGATGATGCCGGGGCCGTGGTCGGCGATGCGCCGGCGCAGATGGGCGAGGTCGTTGTGGCGGAACAGCCGGGTCTTGGCCCGTGCCGCGTGGGCTCCCTCCCACAGGGACATGTGCGCGATGACATCGATGTAGACCGGTGTCGACGGGTCGGCGATGGCCTGCAGCAGGCCGGTGTTGGCGGCCCAGCCGGACTGGCAGAGGATGCCGGCCGGGGCACCCATGTGCGCGGCCAGCTCCTGCTCCAAGGACAGCTGCGGATGGTCGCCGAAGAGGAGGATGCCGGACATCAGGGTGCTGGTGCCCGCGGCGTCGAGCCGTCCGGTCATGGCCTCGATGATGCGGCGGTCGCGCGCCAGGTGCAGGTAGTCGTTGTTGTCGACGATCACGGCGTCCGGTCCCGGGGGACGCCCCCAGAAGAGGTGGTCTCCGCCCCAGTCCTTGGGGACCCGGTAACGGATGAAACGGTCTACGCGGTGGCGCGACTGGGGCGGAATGGGGATGACCATGTCGAGGGCGTGCCCATCCCGGCGTCAGGCATTCCGGGCGGGGAACAGGTCACCCCGATGGGGTGCACACAGGTATACCGCGCGCCCTGCAAACCACCCGCGCGGGGCGCGTTCGGTCGCTCGCGCACGGGCATGCCTCCCCCGGCCGGGCGGGAATCCGACCCGTCCCGGGTTCTGAGGAGGACGCATGACGGAAGCGATCACGAAGACCACCGACATCCTCGACCGCAAGCTGGAACGGGCGTTTGAGCTGATGGATTCGGACGCCAACGGTGAGCTGGTCGAGGGCGATCTGCTGGTCCTCGCCGACCGGCTGGCGGCGGCCTTCGAGAGGGGGGACGACCCCGCTCGCAAGGAGCGGCTGCGCAACGCCTTGCGCCGGATCTGGCAGGACCATCTCGCAGGTATGGACGACGACGGTAACGGCTATGTGGACGTCGCCGAGTTCACCCGCGGGTTCCGGGCGGCCGCGAGTGAGAACCGGGGGAAGTTCCTTGCCGATCTGAGCGAGGTCGTCGCCGCTTGGATGGATCTCGTCGACGTCAACGGCAACGGACGGATCGACGTTGACGAGTATCGGCTCATGTACGAGTCGGCCTTCGGGATTACGCCCGAGGACCTGGAGTACGGCTTCCGGCAGTTGGACCACGACGACAGCGGAGAGCTGGACGAGCAGGAGCTGCGGCAGGCCACCGAGGAGTACTACACGAGCAGCAAGCCCGACTCACCCGGAAACTGGCTCTTCGGGCCCCTCTGAGCCCCTGCTCAGGGCTCAGGCCCCGTCCGGGGCGTCCCGGAAGGCGGTTCCCCCGACCTCAAGGCCGACGGCAGTCTGCCCGAGATCCAGCCCGGTGTGCTGTTGGACTGCGACGACATCGGCAAGTGGCTTCAGCAGCAAAAACAGCCGGGCACGTGGGCTCGGCTCCTGCCCGAGCAGCAGGAACGGCTGTCCACGCTGGGCATCAAGCCACTCGAGGAGGTGTCTCCCGCCCCGGCAGCAAGCGACGGGAAGGCCCGACCAAGGCGAGCAGGCGTTCCAGCGGGCCTGAAAGCCTCGCGCAGTGGGTGGAGCGGGAAGGTGCCGACCGGGCAATGCCTCGCGGCCACAGCGAGGAAATCGCGATCGCCGGCGAGGCGCAGCCGGTGGTCGTGAAGCTGGGCGTATCGGTCTCCAACACCAAGTCAAGGCGCGACAAACCCACCCAGGAACAGCTGGACGCGCTACGGCAGCTGGGCGTGGAGTGGGCGGAATGAGCGACGGTCGATCGGTGGGTGAGCGCTCTACACTCGCCATATGAGTTGGTCAGCCTCTCTGCCTGCTCTGCTCGGTACGGTCCTCGGCGCCTCAGTCACTTCGCTGGCCGAACGCATTCGATGGCGCCGCGAGCGCGCTCTTCTCTCACAGAAGACCCGGCGTGAGGTCTACGCCGCCTACCTCGCAGCGCTGCACACTGGGAGCGAGGGAATACGAGCCGTCGTGCTGGGGGGGCGCCACGGCCGCAGACCGTCTGTCCGCGGCCGGAGATACCTTTCGCGTGGCCGGGGTGTACCAGGCTCGCGAACATGTATCTCTGTTGGCTTCCGCAGCCGTGGCGTACAGCGCAGGACAGGCTCTCTCACCAGGACCGTGCGGCGCACGCCACCGGCGTTGCCGAGAGGAGTAAGGCTGCTGGCGACCATCGGTTGGTCTCCATGGCTGAGTGGGGTCGTGGCCTGGGCCCCGGAGAAGGGACCGCACATCATGGGGGGTGAGGCAATGTTGGTCAGAGCCTGCCGCCCTGCCGCCCTGCCGCCCGGCCGCCGGAGTCACGATGTCGTACGACAATCTGGTCACCGTTCTCGCGGTGGCCGCCGGCGTCCCATTCCTCCTTGCCATGGTGCCCCGAGTCCCCCTCCCTGGGCCGGTCCTCGAAATCGTGGCCGGCGTCGTCCTTGGTCCGGCGGTGCTGAATCTGGTGCAGCCGGACGCCACCGTTCAGGCGTTGTCGATCATCGGACTGAGCTTCCTGCTGTTCCTTGCCGGGCTCGAGATCGATTTCCAGCAACTGCACGGGCCGCGGGCGCGGCTCGTCGGTATGGGCCTGGCGGGCACAGTTGCGCTGGCGGGGGCCGTTGGCTGGGGGCTGGACTTCGCCGGTCTGGTCGAGAGCCCACTGCTGATCGGCACGGCGCTGGTGGCCACGTCATTGGGGCTTCTGGTTCCGATCCTGAAGGACGCCGACGCGGTCGACCGGCCAGTCGGCCAACTGATCATCGGTGGAGCCTCTGCAGGTGAGATCAGCGCTGTGGTGCTGCTGTCGTTGTTCTTCTCAGAGCATTCATCGGGTCCGGCCTCCAGGCTGCTTCTGTTGCTCGGCCTTGCTTGCCTGGTGACGCTCATCGTGGTGGCATCGATGCGTGCAGGGCGCTCCATGTGGCTGTCCCAGGCCGTAGTGCACCTGGCGGACACGAGCGCCCAGATCCGGGTCCGCTTGACAATGGTGCTGATTGTTGGTCTGTCCGCGGTCGCTCTGCATCTCGGATTCGAAGCCATTTTGGGTGCCTTCATTGCGGGGGCCGTGCTGCGGCTGGTCGACCCCGACGCCGAACAGACGCATCCGCAGTTCCACGTCAAACTGGCGGGCCTCGGCTATGGATTCCTTGTCCCGGTCTTCTTCGTGACCAGCGGTATCCAGTTCGACCTGGGAGCGCTGTTCGCGGACGCCGGGACGGTGCTGCGGATACCGATGTTCCTCGCCGCGCTCCTCCTTGTTCGTGGACTGCCTGCGTTGGCCTACCGCAGCGCGGGCCTCTCGCGTGGGGAAATCATGGCCAGCGGACTCTTGCAGGCCACTTCCCTCCCCGTGATCGTGGCGGCGACAACGATCGGGTTGAGGCTGGACGCGATCCGACCGGCCAACGCAGCCGCGCTGGTGGCAGCGGGCCTCATGTCCGTGATCGTGTTTCCCCTGGCGGCGCTGCCCTTGCTGAACCATTCACAGAGATCCGCGAGGCGGGGAAGGGAGGAGGAGCCGCATTGATGTCTGCCGAGACGCTGGCTGTGCTGCGCGATGTGCTGGAGTATGGAAGCCGCCCACTTCGGAGAATGGGGGCACAACATGCCCGTCATTTCGCGCGGATTCCGCGGCCGAGCGCGGGATACCCAGCACAGACTGCCTCCCGGGCAGTACGAGACCACCGACTTCCCCGTTCTTTCCGCAGGACCCACCCCCACCGTGAACCTTGACGAGTGGGAGTTCACCATCCGCACAGAGACGGGCGTACGGCACAGCTGGAACTGGGCGGAGTTCATGGCGTTGCCCAGCCAGACGCCGACCGTTGACCTGCACTGTGTCACCAAGTGGTCGAAGTTCGACACGGAGTGGCAGGGAGTGTCCTTGGACGTCCTTATGGAGGACGTGGAGACCAGTGCCGAATACACGCTCGTTCAGTCCTACGGCGATTACTCCACCAACGTGCCCCTGGAGGACCTTCTCGACGGGCAGGCATGGATCGCGTACCGCTACGACGGCGAGGAACTCGCGCCGGAGCACGGCGGCCCCGCCAGGCTGCTGATTCCGCACCTGTACTTCTGGAAGTCCGCCAAGTGGGTGCACGGCATCCAGCTGCTCGCCGAGGAAGAACGGGGCTTCTGGGAGAACATCGGCTACCACGACTATGGGGACCCATGGCGCGAGCAGCGGTATCACGGCGACTAGGCGACCGGCTGCGCTGGAAGACAGCCCGTCTGACCGACAGGCGCGTCGAGTCCGAGGCGGCGCGCACGCTTGTTTTCGAGGTGCCCGGCTGGCCGGGTCATCTGGCGGGACAGCATGTCGATGTGCGACTCACGGCGGAGGACGGCTACAGCACACAGCGCAGTTACTCACTGGCGTCGGCCCCCGAGGGCGAGAGCGTCGAGCTGACCGTTCAGCGCTTCAAGGAAGGCGAGGTCTCTCCGTACCTGACGGACGAACTCGCAGTGGGCGACGTGGTGGAACTGCGCGGGCCGGTCGGCGGCTGGTTCGTGTGGCGCCCGGAGCAGAAGGAACCGATTCTGCTTGTGGGCGGCGGCTCCGGCCTGGTGCCACTGATGGCGATGATCCGCATGCGCCGCGCGGTCGCCAGCCGTACGCCCTTCCGGTTGGTGTACTCCGTACGCAGCCCTGAGCACCAGCTCTTCACAGCCGAGTTGAGACGGGACGACCCGGGCCTCGACAAGACGTACCTCTATACCCGCCTCACCCCACCACAGTGGCCGCGGCCCCCCGGGCAGATCACCGCTTCGGACCTGTCAAGCACCGGGTGGCCACCGGACTTCGAACCCACCTGCTACGTCTGCGGTCCCACCGGCTTCGTCGAAAAAGCCGCCGGCCTGCTGGTGGCCCTCGGCCACCACCCCGCCCGTATCCGCACCGAGCGTTTTGGACCCAGCGGATGAGGAGACACCCATGTCCCTGACGCCTGACTTCCTTGACGGCAATGCCGCCGCAGGGGATCTCGAATCTCTGTTCGGGACCGACATGACCACGGCTTCCGGACGATGCAGCGACTGCAGCAAACAGATGGTTCTGGGCCAAACCCATGCATACCTCGACGGTCCCGGGATGGTGCTGCGCTGTCCCGGCTGCGAGAGCGTTCTGCTTCGCCTGGTCCGCTCCCCCGCCGAGATATGGCTCGACGCCGGCGGACTGGATTACCTCAAGATCCCCACACCGGCATGAACCCATGGCAGACAACAACGACCGCCTGCAAGATCTCGCCTCGCCGATGACGCACCCCCGACATCGTCGACTTCCTGATCGTCACCTTCCTGCGCACCAGCGAGCCTTGCGCCTACCAGTTGCTGTGGCAGCACCGAGCCGAACTCACCGGCACCAGCATCGACATGCCCTCACGCCGCGACCAGCGGCCGGAACAGGGCATCGACCGCTGGCGCACCAGGCTGCAGGGCGCCGGCGTCGCCGAGCAGCCCGGCCGGACCGAGCTGCGCCGGCGTCTGTGCCGGCTGTCGACCGCGGTGCCCTTCCCCCCGTACTGGCAGGAGCGCGGCCGGACCTCGGCGTCATAGGCGGAGTCCGGCCGGGTTATTCGGGCTGGGCCACTCCGGGCATGTACACGGTGCGGCCCGGTGCGCTCCGTCTGGCTCTCCCCCACAGAAAGGGCCACAGCGATGACGACTCATCGCGATCTGCCTGCACCTGAGCACGGGCTCATCCTCACCCACTTCCTGACCGTGCGCGACGTCGCGACATCGCGGCGCTTCTACGCCGACATCTTCGGCGGCGAGGTCGTGCTGGCGGAGAACCCGGTCATCGTGAAGGTAGCCAACAGCTGGATCATCATGAACCCCGGAGGCGGACCCACCCCCGACAAGCCCGGCGTGACCCTTGCACCGCCGGAGAACAACGACACCGTGTCCAGTTTTCTCAACGTCCGCGTCGCCGACATCGGCGCCTTCTACACCAACGCCGTCGCCAAAGGCGCGGAATTCCTCACAGAGCCCCTCGACCGCAAGGCCGAACTGCGCTGCTATCTGCGCGACCCCGACGGTTACCTCATCGAAGTCGGCCAGGCCACCGGCATGCTCCAGGGCGTGTTCGCCGACCCACCCGCCGGATCCGGTCGCTCGCGCAGGTGACCAGGAGTGGGATTTACGCAGGCGCGACGTCTTACTTGTCGCGCCTGCACGCGCGCCGGTCCGCTGTAGGCAAGAGCCGGGCCGCCGTCCCGCTTCACCCACTCCGGAGCACCGAGCAGCTGGTGCGGCGGTAAGCGGGCACGGTTTCTCGGCCGTGAACGGCCGGCTGCCCGCGGGGAAGGGCGATGCACTACGCACAGGACGACACGGCGTTCTACTGGGCGGGGTGACGGCCGGCCAGGCACGAGCAGTCGGTCGACGGCTGAGAAGTGACTGGGATCTACACTGGATAGGACTTGAATCTCACACGAATGCAGCAGGCTTGGAGGGCGCGGTGGCCGAAGGCGTGAAGCAGGCCGCGAAGGACCGGGCGTACGACTACGTCAAGCGCCAAGTGCTGCGCGGGGCGTATGAGGGCGGCGACCTGATCAGTGAAGGCGACGTCTCCAAGGAACTGCAGATGTCACGGACCCCGGTGCGGGAGGCCTTTCTGCGCCTGGAGATCGAGGGGCTGCTGAGGCTCTACCCGCAGCGCGGTGCTCTGGTGGTGGCGGTCTCCCCCCGCGAGATCCGTTCCGTGCTGGAGGCCCGCGAGGTGTTGGAGCAGTTCGCGGTGCGCAAGCTGAGCGACGGTCCTGCCGCACCGCGCGAGGCGCTGGACAAGGAGCTCGCCGAGCATCTGGGCCGGCAGCGTGAGCTGTTCGGCACGGGCGATGTCGAGGGCTTCCTGGAAGAGGACAGACTGTTTCACACGAGCCTGCTCACGGCCGCCGACAACGCTCTGTTCCTGCAGCTCTACACGTCGCTGCGGGACCGGCAGGTCCGCATGATCGCCGATTCCGTCGTGGCCGACCCGGGGCGGAGCGAGACGATCCTGGCCGAGCACGCTGAGATCGCGGAGGCGGTGCGTGCCGGTGACGGCGAACGCGCCCAGGCGGCTGTGCGGGCCCATCTCGCCAGCACACGTGCGGCACTCGGCCTGGCGTAACAGCCGCCTGCCGCTGTCCTGTCCCGGCAAGGGTGCGGCGCCGGAGAGCAGTGCGGTGTGTTCTCCGGCGCCGCCGGGGTGGCCGCCCGAGAGGCAGGGAGGGCGGGCGGCCTGGTCAGCCGGCGTCGTCGACGACGGTGGGGAAGGGGTTGACGCCCCGGATGGCGGCGTCGATCAGCTGGACGGGGTGAACCAGCGGAACGCCCTGGTCGATGTAGCGGCGGATCTGCAGCAGGCAGCCCGCATTCGCGGTGGCGATCGCGTCGGGGTGCGCGTCGTGCAGGTTGGCCGCCTTGCGCCGCCCGAGTTCCTCGGCCTTTTCGGGCTGGACCAGGTTGTAGATGCCGGCCGAGCCGCAGCAGATCTCCGCCTCGGCGATGTCGGCGACCTCCAGGCCGGGAATGGCCCGCAGGACCTGGCGGGGCTGGGAGCGGATGCGCTGGGCGTTGGAGAGGTGGCAGGCGTCGTGGTAGGCGACGCGCAGCGGCAGAGGGTGACGTTCGGCCAGCGGCGTCAGTTCGGCGAGGAGCTCGCTGATATCGCGCACGCGGGCCGAGAACGCGGCCGCCCGCTCCTGGTAGTCCGGGTCGTCGGCCAGCAGATCTCCGTATTCCTTAAGGGTGGAGCCGCAGCCGGCGACGTTGGCGACGACGACGTCGAGGTCGTAGCGCTCGAACATGTCGATGGTTCCGCGCGCCCGTGCCAGACCGTCGTCCTCCTGTCCGGCGTGCATACTCAGGGCGCCGCAGCACTGGCGGTCCTGGGGGATGTAGACGTCGCACCCTTCGGCCGCCAGGACCCGGATGGTCGCGGCGTTGACGTCGCCGAAGAACACGCGCTGGGCGCATCCAGCCAGCAGTCCGACGCGCAGCCGTGCAGGGGCGGTCGTGGTGGCCGCGGCGAAGGCGGGCGTGTGGCGGAAGAGGTTCCGTAGCGTGACCGGGGGCAGCAGGGCCTCCAGGGTCTGCAGCCGGGCGGGCAGGCGTTGGATGATGCCGAGCCGGTGGAGCAGGGCGCGGATGCCGAGCTTTTGGTAGGCGATGCCGCCCAGGGCGGCCAGGCGCAGGCGGGCGGGGTAGGGGAAAAGCTTGAATATGAGGGTGCGGAAGAGCTGGTCGAGGGGTTGGCGAGGGACGTTGCGTTCGATCTGCGGCCGTACGGCCTCGATCAGCTTGTCGTACTGGACGCCGGAGGGGCAGGCGGTGGTGCAGGCCAGGCAGCCCAGGCAGGAGTCGATGCGGGAGCTGAAGGCGTCGTCCAGGGGGATCTCACCCTTGGCCGCCAGATCCATCAGGTAGATGCGGCCGCGCGGGGATTCCATTTCCTCGCCAGTGACCACGTAGGTGGGGCAGGTGGGCAGGCAGAAGCCGCAGTGGACGCAGTCGTCCAGCAGGTTCTGGGCGGGCGGGTGGTGGTCGTCGAAGGACCCGGGGCCTGACTGCGGCTGGTGGGGGGTCTCGCTCATGGCCTCTCCAGAGGTGTCCAGGTGGTGCGGGGTGCTGCCGTCCTCGGCCATGGGGCCGTGCCGGGTAGGGGTGTCACAGCCACGGCGCGAGGCGGCCGGCGCCGAAGCGTGCGCCCGGGTCGAAGTGCCGCTTGATGGCGCGCATGACGGGGACGGCCGGTGAGGGCGGGCCCCACGCATCGGCGTCGGCGGACAGCCCGTCGCGGCGGCGTACGGTCACCGTGGCGCCCAGGCCTGTCGCTTCGGCCCGCACTGCGGTGAGGAACCGGTCGTGGGCGGCGCGGGCTGCGCCGTGGACGCGCAGCGTGTGGACGCCGACGCCGACGCTGCTGGTCGTTTCGAGGTGCAGTCCCCCGCTCGCGGCCAGCATGGTGGCGGCGCCGATGAGTCGGGCGCCGTGAGTGGGCAGGCTTCCGATGCGCAGCACGGTGTCGCCGGGGTGGCCCAGCGTGTTCTCGCGTACGGGCTGCCAGGCGGCGGCCTGCTCGTCGGCCCAGAGCACGTCCCCGGACATGTGGGCGAGTTGGGCGACGGCTGCCAGGCGGTCCTCGACGCCTTCCCGGCCGCCCTCGAAGCGCACCAGCAGATGGTCGTGGCACCACTCCAGGGCTGCGGGCTCCAGGGCCGCGGCGATGATGCGGCCGCCCAGGTGGACGGCGTTGGCGGCAGTGGCGGGGAGGCGGAGGGTGGCGCTGGTGCGCGGCAGCGGATGCAGGCGCAGGACGACGTCGGCCAGGACGCCGAGGGTGCCGAAGGAGCCGTTGAAGAGCTTGGCGAGGTCGTATCCGGCGACATTCTTGATGACGTGCCCGCCGCTGTGGACCTCGGTGCCGTCGGCCAGGACGATCGTCGCGCCGATGACCAGGTCGCGCAGGGTGCCGTAGGCCTGTTGGGCAGGGCCTGCGTCCGCGGTGGCGATCAGCCCGCCGATGGTGGCTCCGGCGTCGGTCCGGGCGGCGTCGAAGGCGACTCGCTGTCCCTGGGCGGCCAGCTCGTGCTGCAGGTGGGCCATCGGGGTACCGGCCCGGACGGCGATGGTCATGTCGGTCGGGTTGTAGCGGATGATGCCCTGCAGTTGGCGTGTGTCCAGGGCGAGGTCGGCGGGAGTGGGTGCAGCGCCCCATCGGCTCGCGGTGCCGGCGGCCACGATGCGGACCTTCGGGTGGCTGGCGGTGGTGTCGGCGAGCAGGGTCTGCAGGTCCGTCAACGTGGCGGGCCGTGCATGCAGCTGGGTGTGAGGTGTGGCCACTGTCATCGTCACATCCGTTCGATCAGGCCAGCTGTTTCCAGCGGGTGGGGGCGGTAGGGGCC
>NZ_NHSG01000444.1:0-11569 GCF_020024005.1 Streptomyces purpurogeneiscleroticus | reverse complement strand
GCCGGTGCAGCCGTGGGGAGCGGGAGGAGCGCGGGCGCGGGCAGCCGCGACGGAGCACCCTCCGCACGTTCGAACGTCCGCACCACCCGGCGCACGCCTTCGCACTCGGCCGCGCACTCCTCGCACCCCGCCAGATGCCGGGTCAGGGCCGCCGGCAGCGGGCGTCCCAGCAGCAGGAGTTCGGTCGCCTGCGAACGGACCGCCTGGCACAGGGCACTCATGGGGCCAGCCATCCGTTCTCCTCCAGGATGCTCCGTAGCGCGCGGACACCGTAATACAGCCTGCTGCGCATGGTGGCCGCCGGGATGCCGAGCTCGGCGGCGAGGTCCGCGCAGGTCCGGCCGAGGAAGTAGACCTCCACGACGGCCTGCCGCTGCTCGTCGGAGAGCCGCAGCAGCGCCTCGTCCAGCTCGATGCGGGTGAGCAGGTGGTCGAAGACGTCGGTGCGGACCGGCTCCGGCTCCTGCTGCTCCCGGCGGTCGGCGCGGTCGCGCACGGACCGGCGGCGGACGGCGTCGACCACCGCGTTGCGGGCGATGGCGAAGAGCCAGGTGCGCAGCGTCGCGCGGGCCGCGTCGAAGCCGTCGGCCGCGCGCCAGGCGCGGATGAAGGTCTCCTGGACCACGTCCTCGGCGAGCTGGTGGTCGCCCAGCGCGTTGAGCGCGAAGCCGTACAGCTCGCCGCCGTACCGGTGGTAGGCGATCCGTACGTCCGCCTCCCCGGCCAGCGTCTCCTCGGCCGGTGCGTCCGCGACCGGTGGCTTCGCGCCGGGCGCGTCGGCCGTCCCGCGGCGGCGCACGCGCCGGAGCAGCCCGCCCACTACCGGCTCCGCCCCGGAAGTCCCGCCCACCGCACACGCATGCGCCCGTCCTCCTCCAACGCCGAGAGCCGATCATCTGTGATCACCGTCGAGAGGGATACGTGGCACGGGACGGTGGCGTTGAAGCCCAGCCGGAAAAATTCAGGAATCCTCGACCAGGACGACGTGCTTGAGGTACCGGCTCCCGAGGCCGATGAGCAGCGTGGCCTTGCCGCGGTCCAGGCGCACTTCGATACGGCCGTGCCGGTGCGCGTCGGTGGAGAGGTTCAGCAGGTCCGAGGCGCAGCCGACGCTGAGGAAGTGCAGCCGGGAGAGGTCCACGACCAGATGGCCGTCGTGCGCCGAGCGCTTGAACGCGTCGCGCAGCGCCGAGGTCCACTCGATCCGGGTGGCCATGTCGGCCTCACCGATCAGCCGGACGGAGCCCGCCGCGTGCAGCGCACGCAGCGCACCCGGCCCGTCGAGCAGGTCGTGCGGATGGGCCGCGTGCATGGCGTCGAGCACCGCGGGCTCGAAGACGCTCGTGTCGTACGCGCAGACCTCGCTGTAGGAGCGGGCGGCGAAGAGCGGCGCCGCGCTCTCCTCGCGGGCCATCACCTCCTCGACGTCCGCGCCGAGATCGGCGATCCAGCGCATGTCGATGTACGTGCGCAGCCCGGCACAGCGCTTCGCGAGCGCCCCGGCGATCTCCTCCTGGATGCGTTGCCGCAGGCGGGCGGGGGTGAAGCGGCCGTCGGGGTGGAGCAGCATGCGCATGCCGGTGATCACCAACTGGCCGCGGGCGCAGACGTGGTCGAGCGAGGGGCCGTGTTCCTCCAGCCGTTCTTGCACCGTGTCGCGGTCGGCCTGCGGCGGTGCGCAGATGATGACCTTCTCGCCGCGCGCCAGCCCCGTCCACGCGTACGCGGCCACCAGGTCCCACCTGGTCCGCTCCGTGTACCGGCAGAACGCGTGGTCCCCGGGCCGCAGTCGCTGCACGGGCAGCGTGCCGCGCCGCATCGCCTCCCCGGCCATCGTCCGCCGCCTCCCGACCGCACCACCGTCCGGACTGTGCCGTACGCCGACCGCAGCAGAACGTAGACGACGGCATGTGCTCCGCGCCGAGTCGGGCACCAACTGCACGACTGTGCAAGAAAACCGCTTACCCGGGTCCTCCATCAGAACGATCCGGTGCTGAACCCGAATGAGAGTGGTCAGTTCTGGTCCACCGCCCCGCGGCATTGACCGGGACTCTCCAGCCCCTTACGTTCACCCTCCGGCGCGCGGCACGGAACGCGCGCCCTCGGCTTTCCGAAGGAGGCCCAGGTGTCGGTCACCATCTGTTCCCTGCTGTGGGACGCGAAGCGGCACGGCGCACGCACGCAGAAGATCTCCTACGACTCCGACGGCTACCACCTCGTCCGTTTCCCCTACGGCGCGTCGGACGAGAGCTACGACCCGTGGCGGATGCACGACCCGGCCAACGGCGGCGGCAACCCCTCGGCCTTCCCCGACGCCCGCTCCGGACTGATATGGCCCAGCCACGACGGCTGGGGCGTGCTCTCCGCGATGGTCTTCTGGTCCGCCGACTCGCGTCCCAACGAGTACCGCGCCCGCTTCGTCCGCGACCCGCTGAACAGCGCCGGCGGCTATGACTCCACGGCCACGACGGACACCTGGAAGACCGGCGGCGGCCAGTACAAGACGTACATGTGGCAGATCTTCGTGCACCCCGGCACCCCGATCGGCCTGAAGATCTCCGCCCGCGGCAGCGGCGACACGAAGGTGCCCGTGCCGATCACGCACGCCCAGTTCAAGCTGGCCATCCATACGGACGTGAAGCGGCCCTGAGAGCCGGCGGGAGCCGGCCGGGTGGAGCAGGTGAACAGCAGGAGTACGCTGAAATCACTCCCGTGAGAGAGAGGCGGTGAGGCGGCCATGGACACCGGTATCACCATCGCCGTCATCCTCGCGATGATCGTCCTGGGGGCGTTGCTGATCCACCGCCTGAACGATCAGCAGACCGGCCGGATCGCGGCACACCCGCACGGCCACCGCCTGCACTGGCACCGGGCCTCGGAGGGCCACCGGGTCCTGCCGCGGCACCGGGGGCTGCCGGGTCACCGGGGCCGCCACGGCTCCGCCGAGCCGCCGCCCCCTGGCTCGCATTCGTAGCTCCCCGGATCGCATCCGTGGTTCCGCAGGGTCAGTCCGCCGCAGGGCGGGCTGCCCCGATCGGTGGCGGGGTGCCGACGGTGCGGCCGAAGTAGTCGGTACTGCCCGGGGCGGTGTCGAAGCGTTTGCGCAGGTCCAGGCCCTTGCCCTGCAAGGCGTCGCAGTCGGGGACGAGCAGCCGGGCGTCGGCGGCGGAGCGGACGTCCGGCAGTGTGCCGCCGGTGAAGCAGGGCCTGGCGGTCAGGCCGGTGGGGCGGTCGCCGGCGGTCTCCTGGGAGGTCGCGGCGCGCCAGTCGGGCAGGGCGTAGTAGGCGAGGCCCGCCCAGCTCACCTTCCACTTGCCTTGCGGGGCGCGGTAGTTGTTGCCCTGCAGGACGACATCGCGGGGGTCGAGGCCGGGCTCTGCGGCGACCAGCGGGGAGCCGTCGGTGACCAGGAGGTTGTTGCGTACGGTCACGCCCGTCTCGCCGCGCTCCAGTTGCAGCGCGGGGCCGATGCCGTTCGGGGAGGCCGTCATGACCACGGTGTTCTGGTAGATCGCCAGCTTCCGGATGTCCGTGCCGTGCACGGCTACACCGCCGTGGCTGGGCAGCTTGCGCCCGTCGTTGTTACTGATGTTGTAGCGGATCGTGTTGTCGGTGTGGGCGCCGTTCACATGGCGTGAGTAGGCGTAGAAGCCGGGGCCGTCGTTGTGGAACGACAGGTTGTACTGGATCGTCGCGTCCGAGACGCTGGAGTCCAGCCCGAAGCCGGAGCCGTCGACGCGGGATCCCGTGTGGTTGCGGTAGGCGGTGTTGTGTTCGAGCAGCACTTCGGTGGCGTCGTAGGCCCAGATGCCCGCCGGGCCTGCGGGCGCCTCGGCTCCCGCGCGCTTCCCGTTGTCGTGGGCGCTGGAATGCCGCACCGTGGCGTCGCGTACACCGCCGAGGATGATGCCGTTGCCGGTGTGGCGGTCGTTGGCCGTGGGGTCGCCGGGATTCCGGTACGCCCGGACGTCTGTGATGTCGACGTTCTGGTGCGCGTAGCCCGGGTCACGGGGGTCGAAGGTGGGGCCGTAGGTCAGCAGCCCGGCGTCCTTGTTGGCGTGCAGCCGTGCCTTGCGGATCGTCACGTCCTTGAAGCCGGTCCGGCCGGCCCCGCCGCCGACCGCGATACCCACCTGGAAGCGGGAGACATCGATGCCGGAGACGGTGACATGGTCCAGCTTCCTCCCGTTTCGGAGGTCGCTGTAGAGGTCGATGCCGGTGTCGCGGGTGTAGGCGGTGCCCTTCCCGATGAGGGTGAGGTTGCGGATGTCCACCCCGGCGGTGTTGTGCACGGAGACGGCGGGGCTGCCGGTGGCCTTGATGGTCGCCCGGCCCCGGCCGTACGACCCGATCACCACGGGCCGGCTCGCGTCCCCCGCTTCGCCGCGTTTGAGGGTGATGGTCCCGGAGAACCGGGCGCCGCCCTTGAGCAGCAGCCGGTCGCCGGGGTGGAGTGCCACGCGTTCGGCCCGCGCGAGGGTGCGCCAGGCCGTGCCCGGTGACGACCCCTTGTCGCGGTCGTCACCGCGCGGGCTGACGTAGTACGTGTGGGACGTCGGCGGCGGCGAGTAGTGCGGCGTTCCGGAGCAGCCGCTGGCGGCGATCACCAGGATCGCGGCGGTGAGGGCGCCCGGTGCGTAGCGTGCGGGGGCGCTGTGCGCGGCTGTCCGGCGCATCGTACTCATGCCTCCACGGACTCCTGGGGCGCCCGGTGGGACGCTCCGTCCAGCGGTGGCGGGCAACGCCCGGCGAACCAGGCGACCGTATGCCGCAGGCCCTCCTCGATGGGGATCACCGGAGCCCAGCGGAGCTCCTCGCGAGCCCGGGTGATCACCGGGCACCGGCGGGCCGGATCGTCGACCGGCAGCGGGCGGTGCTCGATGCGGGAGGACGAGCCGGTGAGGGAGAGCACGAGCTCCGCGAGCTGGCGGACGGTGCGCTCGCTGGGATTGCCCAGGTTCACCGGGCCGCTGAGGGCACTGTCCAGCATCGCCACGATGCCGCGGACGAGATCGTCGACGTAGCAGAAGCTGCGGGTCTGGCTGCCGTCGCCGTAAATGGTCAGCGGGTGGCCCGCCAGCGCCTGGCGGACGAAGGTGGACACCACGCGGCCGTCGTGCGGCCGCATCCGCGGACCGTAGGTGTTGAAGATCCGTACGATCCCGACGTCCACGCCGAGACTGCGCCGGTATGCCATCGACAGCGCCTCCGCATACCGTTTGGCCTCGTCGTACACGCTGCGCGGGCCGACCGGATTGACGTTGCCCCAGTAGTCCTCGGGCTGCGGGTGGACCACGGGGTCGCCGTACGCCTCGCTGGTGGAGGCCAGGACGAAGCGGGCGCCGTGCCGCTGGGCCAGCCGCAGCGCGTTCTCCGTCCCCCGGCTGCCGACGGACAGGGTCTCCAGCGGCAGCCGGTGATAGTCCGGAGGCGAGGCGGGGCTCGCGAGGTGGGCCACGGCGTCCACTCGTCCGCGCACGTCGAACGCGGCTGTCACGTCGGCGCGGCCGAGCCGGAAGCGGGGGTCCGCGATCAGATGGGCGACGTTCGCCGGCTTGCCGGTGGAGAAGTTGTCCAGGCACCACACCGTGTCTCCCCTGCGGAGCAGGGCTTCGCACAGGTGCGAGCCGAGGAATCCGCCACCGCCGGTCACCACGACCTTCATGAGATGCCCTCCATGAATGGCGCCGGGGCGACGGCGGGTGCCGGCGCGTCCGGCGCGGCCGGGCCGGACCGCGGGCGGCCGAGCGCGTGCAGTGTCCAGCCGGCCGAGGACCAGGGTTCCGCGTCGAGGCTGTTGCGGGCGTCCAGGATGAGCGGGTCGCGCACCACGGCGGCGAGCGCCGCGGGATCGACCTTCCGGTATTCGGGCCAGGGCGTGAGATGCAGGACCAGGTCCGCGTCCTCGCAGGCCAGGGGGATGTACGGCGCGTACGTCAGGTCGGGGTGGACGGCGCGCGCGTTGTCGAGGGCTGCCGGGTCGTGCACGCGCACGGTCGCGCCTTGCCGCTGGACGGCCGCCGCGACGGCGAGCGCCGGCGAGTCCCGCACATCGTCGCTGCCCGGCTTGAAGGCCGCACCGAGGACGGCGATCCGCCGCCCGGTCAGCGATCCGCCGAGGAGCTGCCGTGCCCGGTCGACGGTGCGCCGCCGCTGCCGGGTGTTGATCCGGTCCACCTCGTGCAGGAACGCCACCGCCTCGCCGGCGCCCAGCTCCTCCGCGCGGGCCGCGAAGGCCCGGATGTCCTTGGGGAAGCAGCTGCCGCCGAAGCCGAGCCCCGGCTCCAGGAAGCGGTCGCCGATCCGGGTGTCCGCGCCGATGGCCCGGGCGAGCACCGCGGCGTCGGCGTCCGCGGCGTCGCACACCTCCGCCATCGCGTTGATGAAGGAAATCTTCGTGGCGAGGAAGGAGTTCGCCGCCACCTTGACCAGCTCGGCGGTGGCCGGGTCGGTACTGAAGAACGGCACGCCCGCCCGCAGCATGGGCCCGTAGATCTCCCGAAGGACGGCGTCGGCGCGCCGGGAGGAGACGCCCACGACGAGCCGCTCGGGGCGCATGGTGTCGCCGACCGCGCAGCCCTCGCGCAGGAATTCGGGGTTCCAGGCGATCTCGGCGTCCGAGCCGGTCGCGGCCAGCCGCCTGCCGAGCCGGGCCGCGGTGCCGACCGGCACGGTGGACTTGCCCACGATCAGGCTGCCCGGGCACAGATGCGGCGCCAGGCCGTCCACGACCGCGTCGACGTACCGCAGGTCGGCGGCCTCACCGTCGGCGCGCTGCGGGGTACCGACACACACGAAGTGCGTCCCGGCGAACGCGGCGCCTGCCGCGAGAGAGGTGGAAAAGCGCAGCCGGCCGGAGTCGACGGCACGGGCGAGCAGCTCGTCCAGGCCCGCTTCGCGGATGGGCGCGCGGCCCGAGGACAGGGCGGCGATCCGTTCGGCGTCGATGTCGATGCCGAGGACCTCGTGGCCGATGTCGGCCATGCACGCGGCGTGCACCGTTCCGACGTATCCGGTGCCGATGACGGTCATTCTCATGGTGTTGCTCCTTGGTACGCCCGCGGCTGTGCCCGGCCGGCGTAGCCGTGGGGGTTGTGCTGCTGGAATCGCCAGGCGTCCTGGCACATGTCGGCAAGATCCCGGGTGGCGCGCCAGCCCCAGGCGCGTGCCACCGCGGTCGGGTCGGCGACGAGTTCGGTGACATCGCCGGGGCGGCGGGCCACGACCTGGTAGGGGATGGGGCTGCCGCAGGCGGCCTCGAACGCGGCGATGACGTCGAGGACCGACCGGCCGGCGCCCACACCCAGGTTGAACACCTGCATACCGGGGCCGTCGGCGAGGTGCTCCAGCGCGACGCGATGTGCCTCGGCGGTGTCCATGACGTGGAGGTAGTCGCGGATCGCGGTGCCGTCCGGGGTGTCGTAGTCGGCGCCGAACACACGGAGCCGGTCGCGTCGGCCGATGGCCACCTGCGCCACGTACGGCATCAGGTTGTCCGGAGTCCCGCGGGGGTCCTCGCCGAGCAGTCCGCTCGGGTGGGCGCCGACCGGGTTGAAGTACCGCAGCGAGAGCACGGTGAATTCCGGACGGCGGCGGCACACGTCGGCGAGGATCTGCTCGCAGGCCCACTTGGAGGCCGCGTACGGGTTCGTGGGCCGGGCCGGGGTGGCTTCGTCGAGCGGCGCGCGCCCGGCGTCACCGTAGATCGAGCAGGACGAGGAGAACACCAGCCGGTGCACCCCGTGCTCCTGCATCGCCCACAGCAGGCCGGTCGTCCCGCCGACGTTGGTGTCGTAGTACTCGACGGGCAGCCGCGTCGACTCGCCCACGGCCTTTCGGGCGGCGAAGTGCACGACGGCGTCGACGGGGTGGCGGGCGAAGACGGCCGAGAGAGCGCGGCGGTCCCGGATGTCCAGGTCGTGGACGGCCCCGATCCGGCGGCCGGCGATCCGTTCCACTCGGGCGAAGACATGCGGTGTGCTGTTGGAGAAGTCGTCGACCACGATCAGTTCGTAGCCGTGGCGGAGCAGTTCGACGCAGGTGTGACTGCCGATGAAGCCGGCTCCGCCGGTGAGGAGGATCGTTCTCGGTTGTCTCATGGCCCGGTTCCTTCGGGTGAGCTCACCGGCTCAGGACGGCGAGGGCGTAGGCGGGGAAGAATGTGAGGGCCGTGGCGAGCGGCAGCGTCGTCAGCAGGCCGAGGGCCAGGGGCAGCCGGGCGGTCGGCAGCGCGGAGACGAACCGCGTGCCCGCCGCCCGGGCCGCTTCCCGGACATGGAGTACGGGGACGGCCACGGTGACCGCGGCGTAGGCCGTGGCGGCGAGGATGCAGAGGAAGACATAGCCGGCCGAGGGACTGGTCAGCTCGCCCAGCAAGGCTGTCCCGGAAAGGGCCATGGACAGTGCGGCGAACGGGACGATCAGCCGGGCGAGCAGCGGCCGCGGCCCGCCGGTGTCCTTGGGGGTGACCTTGAACGTCACCGGCCGGGGACGCAGCTTCTGCCGGACGGCGCCGCCGACGCCCCAGATGACGAACGGCCAGCGGGCGAGCGAGAACAGCCAGGTCTCCCAGCTGATGAGCGGGGCGGTACGGGGGCGCAGCAGCCCCCACCGGCGCATCAGATACAAGGTCAGCAGCAGCCACACGGGCATGCACCAGAAATGGAGCAGGAAGTCGAAGTAGTTGACGTTCATCCAGGGCAGGCCGGTGAGCACCGCGACCGGCGGGAGCGTGAGCCCGGCGACCATCATCAGGCCGAGCAGCGGGTAGTACGACAGCGCGTAGGCGAAGCGCATCCGCAGCAGGGCGGGCAGCCGGCCCAGGTGGCGCGGCACGAGCCCCAGCAGCATGGTCGTGAGGCTCCGGGACCACTGGTACTCCTGCGTGGCCATGTCGGCGAAGGACAGCGGTCCGTCCCCGTGCGCCTCGGCATCGATGGCGAAGGCACCGTGCCAGCCCGCCGAGTTGAGCAGGAAGGTGGTCGAGAAGTCCTCGGCGAGTTCGGGGCCGAGGCCGCCGATCTCCCGCAGCGCCCGGGTCCGTACGGCGTAGTGCGAACCGATGCACATGGGGGCGAGGCCGTCGCTGTGGCCGAGCTGGAAGGCGCCGTGCAGGACGGCCTCGCGGTGGGACCGCCCCCGGGCGGCCCAGGAGACCGCGTCGTTGGCGTCGCACATGCTGGGCGCCGCGACATAGCCGATGGCGGGGTCGCCGAACGGGCGGACCATCCGGGCGAGATAGGCCGGGGCCGGCACATGGTCGCAGTCGAGTTGTGCGACGACGGCGTACCGCCGGTAGCCCCAGTGGTCGTAGAAGTAGGCGAGGTTGCCTTCCTTACAGCGGGTCCGGCGCGGCCAGTCGGCCCGGTGGTACGGGGTCACGCCGCGCCGGCAGGACACCTGCACGCCGTGTCGCCGGCACCAGTGCTCGATCTCTTCGGTGGGGTCCTCGTCGCAGAGCCACACGTCGTACGCGTACGGAAACGTCTGGGCCAGCATCGCTTCGAGCGTCCGCCGGGCGGTGGGCCAGGGCTCCGACGGGGCGCGGGTCACGACGAAGGCGACCGGCAGCCGGGGGATCGGCAGGGCCGGATCGACCCGGCGCATGCGGATGGCGATGCACAGGAAGTAGCTGGGCAGAGCGGTGAAGTAGAGCAGGAGGGCGCTGTTGACGATCAGCCCGGCCCAGCCGACCCGGTGCTCCGGTTGCAGCCACCACAGCCAGAACCAGGTGAAGGCCGCCGCCCAGGTCGCGGCGAGCGCGATGACGGCCGCCCGGTCACGCCGGGGGAGGGCGGGCACGAAAGTCGTCGGCCGGACCGTACGCATCGGGTACGGACGCCCGAAGAGCGGGCCGCCGGTGGTCACCCGGGCGACATTGCCGTCCGAGATCGACATGAGGTGGCGCTCCAGCCGGGAGACATCCGCCGGCATCGAATCACTGTGCGTCACGAGAGGACGCTCCTGAGTGAGAAAGCCTGTACACTCACGACGTATGTTTACGTCGTATATGTACGACTTTGAGCCCATTACTCCCTAAGGTCAAGGGGTGGCCTGGAGGCAGCCATGGAGAACGAGACGCAGGGTGGCGAGGGCCGGCGCGCCGGCGACCGGGGGCGCTACGGGCGGCTGACCAGGGAACGTGTACTGGTCACAGCGCTGGAGGTGGTCGACCGCGACGGGCTGTCCGGCCTGAGCATGCGCAAGCTCGGCGCGGAACTGGGCGTGGAGGCGATGGCCCTGTACCGGTACGCGCCGAGCAAGAGCGATCTGCTGGACGGGCTGGTGGAGGCGTTCTGCGGGGAGCTGGAGCAGGTACTGGGGGAGGATCCCGAAGCGGCCGGGGCGCAGGCGGCGGACTGGCGGCGGGGGCTGCACCGCATCGCGCTCACCACCTACCGGGTCGGGCTGCGGCACCCCCATGTGGTGCCGCTGCTCGCCACCCGCCTGCTGTCCACCCCGCTCGCCCGGCGGCCCCCGGCCGTGCTGCGCAGCGACGAGCGCGTGCTGTCGCTGCTGCACGCCGCCGGCATGAACGACCGCCGCACGGTGTCCGTCCACCGCGCTTTCACGGCGTGGCTGCTCGGGTACCTCATCGTCGAGCTCCGGGCCATGGACGACGAGCCCGCCGAACCGGATCCGGCCTTCCGGCTCGGCCTGCACCGTATGCCGGCCCAGGAACTCCCCCGGCTGCGGGCGATCGCTCTCGCCCTCGCCGAACGCGGCGGCCCGGAACAGCTGGCCGCCGGTCTCGACGCACTGCTCGACCGCTTCGACTAGGTGCTGCGGAAGCCGTGCGGTCCGCGTCAGTCGCCAAGTGCGGTACGCGTCAGTCGACCAGGGTGAGCACCGGGCCGAGGCCGTCCGGGCGGTCGGTGGCCGGGAGGTGGTCGACGGGGAGGTAGCCGCAGCCGAGTGCCTGCGCGCCGCCGTCCGCGCGCCGGTCGTCGCCGACCATCAGGACGTCCTGCGGGGGAAGTCCCAGCTCGCGGCAGGCCAGTTCGAAGATCCGCGGGTCCGGCTTCTGGATGCCGTGCTCGAAGGACAGGACGTACGTGCTGATCAGCGGGTCCAGGCCGTGTGCGCGCAGTACCGGGCGCAGGTCCCAGCCGATGTTGCTCACCACGCCGGTCGCCACGCCGCGGTCGCGCAGCGCGCCCAGTACCCCGGCGGCGTCCGGGTACGGCGCCCAGGCGGCCGGTGACTTGTGGCGGACGTACAGCGCGTCGTACAACTCCTCGGCAGGGAGCGGTACTTGGCGGGCCAGTGCGGTGTACAGCTCGCGGTGGTGCTCGGCCGTGCGGTCCCGGACCCGCCACAGCTCCTCCAGGCCGGCGGGCAGCCGCTCGGGCGAGGAGCCGCCGGGCAGCGCGCCGGCACGGTCCAACTCCCGTACCGCGTGGTCGAACTCGTCCTCGTTCATGGTGGCCCCGGTCGCGTCGAGCGCCGCGCGCAGCCAGGTGGCGACCGGCTCGATCCGCAGCAGCGTCCCGGAGAAGTCGAAGAGCACGCCCTTGTACGCCATGGTCACCATCCTGTCCTGTACGGCGGTCCGGGCCAAGGGCATCCG
>NZ_NHSG01000443.1:0-11507 GCF_020024005.1 Streptomyces purpurogeneiscleroticus | reverse complement strand
TGCGGTCACCGTCCTGTGCCGGGTGCCCGGGCGGGGGCGCCGGCTCGGGCCGGGACGTGGACGTCGTCGTCGGCGGGGGCAGGGGCCCGCTCGCGGACGCTGCCGCGGCCCCTTGGGTGGATGTACGGGCAAATGGTACGGAACCGGAGGGTGTCTGCCCGGCGCCGGCGGTGCTCATGCGTATGTCCGTCCCCTCGTGCGGTGCGGTCCCGGAGCCGAGTGGTCCCGCGCACCTTGTGCAGGCATCGTGCCACTGCGAGCGGTGTGCGCGCAGGGTCATCGGCCCGCGAACGGTCCGTGTGGGGGTACACCGTGCGCCGTCGTTGGGCTGTCCGGGTGGTACGGGGCTCCGCACCCCGTGGGGTGGCCTGGGGTGGCGCCCGGCATCATGGCGGTATGCGAGCAGTGGTGCAGAGGGTGAACGGCGCACGCGTCGACGTGGCGGGCGAGACGGTCGGCGAGGTCGTGGGGGAGGGGCTGTGCGTGCTGGTCGGGGTGACGCACGATGACACCCCTGAGAAGGCCGCTCAGCTGGCCCGGAAGCTGTGGTCGGTGCGGATTCTCGACGGGGAGAAGTCGTGTTCGGACACGGGGGCGGGGCTGTTGGTGATCAGCCAGTTCACGCTGTACGGGGACGCCAGGAAGGGGCGTCGGCCCACGTGGAACGCCGCCGCGCCGGGGCCGGTTGCCGAGCCGCTCGTCGACGAGGTCGTCGCGCAGCTCCGTGCGCTGGGCGCGCACGTGGAAACGGGCCGGTTCGGGGCGGACATGAAAGTCTCGCTGACGAACGACGGCCCGTTCACGGTGCTTGTCGAGGTCTAGGGCTCGACCACGACCTCCTGCGCCGCAGCCGTCCCGTCCGCCATCAGCTCCGCGTCCACCGCCACATTGCGCTTCACCAGCGCCAGCGCGATCGGGCCCAGCTCGTGGTGGCGGGCCGAGGTCGTCACGAAGCCGACCTGGCGGCCCTCGGGGCCGTCGGCGGCCAGGCGGACCGGCGCGCCGTGGCCCGGGAGCTTCACCTCGCTGCCGTCCAGGTGGAGGAAGACCAGGCGGCGCGGGGGCTTGCCCAGGTTGTGGACGCGGGCGACCGTTTCCTGGCCGCGGTAGCAGCCCTTCTGGAGGTGGACGGCACTGCCGATCCAGCCCAGCTCGTGCGGGATGGTGCGGTGGTCGGTCTCCAGGCCGAGCCGCGGGCGGTGCGCCTCGACGCGCAGCGCCTCCAGGGCCAGTACGCCGATCGCGGGGCCGTGCGCGGCGGCGAAGTCCGCCAGGGAGGCGCGCGGCAGGAAGAGGTCGCGGCCGTGCGGCGTCTCGCGGACGGCGGCGGCGTCGCCGGGCGTCTCGGTGATGGAGCCCGCCGGCAGGTGGACGACGGCGATCTCCTCCGTGCGGTCGGCGGCCTCGACCCGGTAGAAGAACTTCATGCTTTCCAGGTACTCGAGCAGCGCTTCCTGGGTGCCCGGCTCGGTGTGCATCCAGGTCGTCTCGCCGTCGTCGACGAGGTAGACGGCGTGCTCGATGTGGCCGTTGGCGGAGAGGATCAGCGCCTCGGTGGCGTGGCCGGGTGCCAGCTCGCTGACGTGCTGGGTGAGCAGCAGGTGCAGCCAGGTCAGCCGTTCGGGGCCG
The DNA here is from genome assembly GCF_020024005.1 of Streptomyces purpurogeneiscleroticus. Lineage (NCBI taxonomy): Bacteria > Bacillati > Actinomycetota > Actinomycetes > Kitasatosporales > Streptomycetaceae > Streptomyces > Streptomyces purpurogeneiscleroticus. The sequence goes on along the minus strand of NZ_NHSG01000443.1, from coordinate 9,878 downwards.
GAGACGGTCAGTACGCCGCGGTGCGAGAGGTCCACGAAGCCGGCGCCGTCGGCGAGGGCACGTTGCTCGCGGAAGAGGTCGCCGTAGTGGGCGGCGACGCCTTCGTCGGGGGCCTCGGCGGGGACGGCACCGGGCAGCGACAGCAGGGGGCTGGCTTCAGAGGGACGCAGCATGGTTACCAGCCTACGACCCGGTACTACCGGAGAGTCGGCCCGCTCGCCCCCAGAGGTCAGCTCGCGTCCGTGTCGCCGGTCCCGGCGGCCTTCTCCGTGGCGTCCGCCGCCTTCGCGGTGCAGGCCGCGCACCGGCCGAAGATCGCGAAGTGCTTGAGGTCCGTGTCAAATCCGAACTGCTCACGCAGCGTCGCCGTGAAGGGCGCCGCCACCGACAGATCGGCCTCGATCACATCCGTGCAGTCCCGGCACACCAGGTGGATGTGGTGGTGCCGGTCGGCGAGGTGGTAGGTGGGCGCGCCGTGCCCGAGGTGGGCGTGGCTGACCAGCCCCAGTTCCTCCAGCAGCTCCAGGGTGCGGTAGACCGTGGAGATGTTGACGCCGCCCGCCGTCTTGCGCACCTCGGTGAGGATCTCGTCGGGCGTGGCATGCTCCAGCCGGTCCACCGCCTCCAGCACGAGCTGCCGCTGGGGGGTCAGACGGTATCCGCGCTTGCGGAGGTCGCTCTGCCAGTCGGTGGTCACCACGCCCCCAGTGTAGGTGCGCCCGCCACAGGGCCTGCCGGGCTCAGCACCTGTGTACGGAGAGGGGCTTACGCCTCGCCCTGCGGCTTGTACGGGGTGCCGTCCGCGTTGAAGAAGGAGACGCCGTCCGGCATGTCGTCGGGCAGGCTCTCCGCCCACTCCTGCAGGCTCGCGTCGGCGACCTTCTTCAGGTGGGCCGACATGTACGGGCGCAGCGGTACGTCCGGCGTGGCCTTCTCGCCGACCCACATCAGGTCGCTGTTGACGTAGCCGTACAGCCGCTTGCCGCCGCTGTACGGGCCCGCGGCCTCGGTGCGGGCCACGGCGTCCGTCGCCAGGTCGATCTGCGGCTTCTGGTCGGCCAGCTCGCCGTACCAGACCTCGACGATGCCCTGGTCACGGATCATGACGATCTCGACCTTGCGGTCCTTGTCGATGCGCCAGTAGCCGCTCTCGGTCTCCAGCGGGCGGACCTTCTTGCCCTCGCCGTCCAGCACCCAGCTGTGCGAGGTGTACTCCAGGAAGTCACGGCCGTCGTGGGAGAAGGTGACCTCCTGCCCGAAGTTGCACTTCTCGGTGCCGGGGAAGTCGGCGACGCCGGCACCTTCCCAGCGGCCCAGGAGGAAGGCCAGCGGTACGAGGGCCGGGTTCAGGTCGGACGGGATCTCGATCATGAGAGCTCAGGCGATCTATAGAAGAGGTGAAGGTCTCGGTCCGCGCGTACTCAGCGCTGGCCCTGGTACAGCTTCTTCCAGGTCAGAGCGGCAAAGGCGATGACGCCGACGCCGACCAGGACAAGCAGAGTGGTGAAGAATGCCTCAAGCACGAGCGCGCTCCTCGGACGGAGTGAGGGTTTACGGACCGTAGGTGAGTCTAGTCGCCGTGCGAAGCGGCGGCGCTGTGAGGTCCGCCCCAGCCGGCCGGGCGGCGCTCACCTGCGGCCCTTGTCGTCCAGCTCGCGCCACCAGCGGTCCGATTCCGGGTCGCCGGACTCGTCCCACCAGCGTTCACCCGGCTCCCTGCGGTTGGCCACGATCGCCGCGAAGGGCGGGATGATCATGGCGACTACGCACATCGCCACCGCCGCCGGGACGGACCAGAGCCGGACCACGCCCCAGGCCAATACGAAGAGCGTGAGGCAGACGGCCATCATGGCGTAGTACCGGCGATGACGCCGCTGGACGGACATGTCTCCACGGTAAGACCGCGCGGCGGCGGAGGAAACCGTACGGAGCGCGCGGAGGGCCGCACCCCCAGCCAAGGCGTCCAAACCCCTGGGGTGCGGCCCTCCGGCCGTAGAAGTACCGCTGAGCGGTGCCTCAGACGGCGATGGCGACCTCCGCCAGGCCACCCTGCTGGGCGACCACGGTGCGGTCGGCGGTGCCACCCGGGACGAGCGCGCGCAGCGTCCAGGTGCCCTCGGCCGCGTAGAAACGGAACTGTCCGGTCGCCGAGGTGGGGACCTCGGCGGTGAACTCGCCGGTGCTGTCCAGCAGGCGGACGTAACCGGTGACGGGCTCGCCGTCCTTGGTCACGCTGCCCTGGATCGTGGTCTCACCGGGCTTGATGGTCGACGCGTCGGGGCCGCCGGCCTGTGCTCCACACATGGGGATTCCTTGAGGGGTGTAGGGAAGGGTCGGGGCTTACTTCGCGGGGCCGAGCTCGATCGGCACGCCGACGAGCGAGCCGTACTCGGTCCAGGAACCGTCGTAGTTCTTGACGTTCTCCTGGCCCAGGAGCTCGTGCAGCACGAACCAGGTGAGCGCGGAGCGCTCACCGATGCGGCAGTACGCGATGGTGTCCTTGGCCAGGTCGACCTTCTCGTCCTCGTACAGAGCCTTGAGCTCCTCGTCGGACTTGAAGGTGCCGTCGTCGTTGGCGTTCTTCGACCACGGGATGTTGCGGGCGCCGGTCACGTGGCCGGGGCGCTGCGACTGCTCCTGCGGGAGGTGCGCCGGGGCGAGCAGCTTGCCGCTGAACTCGTCGGGGGAGCGGACGTCCACCAGGTTCTTGTTGCCGATCGCGTTGACGACGTCGTCGCGGAAGGCGCGGATGGAGGTGTCCTGCGGCTTGGCCTTGTACTCGGTCTTCGGCCGGTTCGGCACCTGCGAGCCGTCGACCAGGTCGCGGGAGTCCAGCTCCCACTTCTTGCGGCCGCCGTCGAGGAGCTTCACGTCCTGGTGGCCGTAGAGCTTGAAGTACCAGTAGGCGTAGGACGCGAACCAGTTGTTGTTGCCGCCGTAGAGGACGACGGTGTCGTCGTTGGCGATGCCCTTCTCCGACAGCAGCTTCTCGAAGCCGGCCTGGTCGACGAAGTCACGGCGTACCGGGTCCTGCAGGTCCTTCTGCCAGTCGATGCGGACCGCGTTCTTGATGTGGTTCTTGTCGTAGGCCGAGGTGTCCTCGTCCACCTCGACGATGACCACCTTGGGGTCGTCGATGTGGGCCTCGACCCAGTCGGCGTCGACGAGGACGTCGGTACGGCTCATGAGTTTCTCCTCCGGGGCAGTTGCGGATGCGCGGGGGTACGCCGGGTGCGCGCGGCGGCATTCAGAAGCGCGCGGCGCTGCGCGGAAATACGAGGGGATGCGGGGCCATGGGCCTCGCGGCCGGGAGAACGGGTGGCAGAAACCCGTCAGACAGACCGACAGAGCATGGCGGCGACGCGGCACAGGTCGACTGCCCGCCGCTTCGTGAGATCCGCCTGTCCCCGCTTACGGGAACGGCTCATCAGGCTCTGCATGGCTCCGATCGTAAAGAGGGACGGTGGGGCGTGTCACCGGTGTGTCGGATGCTGAGACGTAGTCGTCCGCAATGTGGAAGCAGAGTCGGGGCGGAGTGGCCGGGAGGCCGCCGGACAGCGGGTTCGGCGGCCTCTTCGGGTCGCGGTACGGACAGCGGCGTCTCAGGAGGTGGACGCCCGGCTCCGTACGGAGGGCGCGAAAGGGCGTGGATCAGCCCGGCAGCCGGACGTCGGTGCCCTTCGCGGCGACCACGATGCCGTCGCGGGTGGTCGTCACGCGGTCCAGCTCCAGCCCGGCCGGCAGCTCGCCCAGCTTCCAGTCGTGGTCCGTGCGGGCCCGCACCTTGTCCTCGCAGCCGGGGACCGCGGTGCACAGGGCCGGGAGCTCGTCGGCGCGCAGCCGTATCGTGTCGCCGCCCACCGTGGAGATCGTGCCCACCACGTCGAGGTTGCTGAGCAAGGGGACATCGGGCGAGATCTTGACCTGGCTCTTGCCACCCCCGCCGGCGCCGCCGTAGGAGACGCGGACGCCGTCGCCCGCCGCCTCCGTCAGGTCCGCGTAGCTGATCCGCGCCTCGCCGGTCGCCGAGGCGGCGCCCTCGATGGAGGTGTAGTCGCTGCTCAGCTTCACGTCGTGGAACTGGGCCGACAGCTCCGTCACCCGCAGCCGGCGGCCGTCCGCGGTGGCCTCGATGCCGCCGAGCGTGGCGTCGACCTCGGTGAGCGTGCCGCTCGCGACCTGGGTGAGGAAGGGGAAGCCCTTGACCGAGACCTGCGGCGTCTCGCTCAGGCCGAGGCTGCCGCGGATCTTCTCGGCGGCCTTGTCCTCGGCGAAGTTCACCGCCAGCCGGTCGGCGGCCACGAACAGCACGCAGACCACGACCAGTAGCACCACGAGCCTTCTCAGAGCACGCATCGAACCCCTTCCCCCCACGCTTCGGTGTCGCGCCGAGCCTAACCGGACCACTCGCGCGGCGGCATGAATCGGCCGGTCACCCTCCGTACATGAGGAGCGTGACCGGCCGTGCGAGGTTGCCCCGGCGGGGAGATCGTCAGCTGAGGGCGCGCCCCAGGACGTAGACGGCGGGCGCCGCGAGCGCCAGCGGCAGCGCCACGCCGGCCGTCAGATGCACGAACCGCGAGGGGTAGTCGTAGCTGGCCACCCGCAGGCCGATCAGCGCGCAGCCGCCGGCCGCGAATCCGAGGACGGCGCCGGCCGTGCCGTAGCCGCCCAGCTGTCCGGCCGCGATGCCCGCGCCCGTGGCGGCGAGCAGCGCCAGTACGACGGAGACGGGGCCCGGCAGCGGCAGCGCGCGGGCGAGCACCGCGACCGCCACCGCGGCCGCGCCGGTCACCGTGGCGTGCGGCTCGGCCGCGAGGTGGCCCGCGGCCAGTACCGCCAGCGCGGACGAGGTGAGGCCCGCGGTCAGCGCGTACATCCGCTCGTCCGCGCTGCTGCGGTTGCGCAGCTGCAGGACGAGGACGAGCAGACACCACACGCCGAGCGTGCCGATGCCGACGACGGGCGCGTCGTCCCGGGCGGTGGCCAGCAGCGCGACATCGGTGACCAGGCCGCCGAGGAACGCCAGCGCAATGCCCTGGCGGGCCGGCCACATGCCGTTCAGCCGGAACCAGCCGGCCGCCGTGACCGCCTGCAGGACCGCGACCACCACGGCGGGGAACACCCGGGGCAGCGGCGCCGCCAGCGCGAGCAGCACGGCGAGCCCCGCCGTGAGCGCGGCCGGCTGGAAACCGGGCGGGATGATCGGCGAGTGGCCCAGGGCGCGGGCCCGCTGGTTGGGCGCGAGGCGGGAGAGGTCCTCGGGCGGCTCGGCGGCGGCCTGCGGCGCGGGCTCGTGGAGCGCCGCGGCCTGCGGTGCCGCGTGCCGGCCGGACAGCTGGGCCGTCTCCGCGGTGGCGGCCGCGTGCGCGGGCAGGCCCGCGTCGGTCTGCCAGGTGTCGCCCTCCCATGTCTGGGTACGCGGCTGCGCTTGTGCGTAGGGGGCCTGGGGCTGGGCGTACGGGTCGGCGTACGGGTCCTGGGGCTGGGCGTACGCGTCATGAGGCTGGGCGTAGGCGTCCTGGGGATAGCCGCCGTACGCGCCGTCGCCGTACTCGCGGCCGTCATGGGCTCCGTACTGCTGGTCGTACTGCTGGCCGTACGGCCCGGGGGTCCCGAACTGCTGCTGCCCGTAAGGGTTCTGCTGCTGGTCGCTCATCTCGGCGCTCATCCTCCCGCGAACGGCGGGAGGACCTCGACGGTGCCGCCCTGGGACAGCGGGACCGCGGCGTGGTCGCGGCCGCCGACCGCGGTGCCGTCCACGAGGAACGAGCAGCGCATGAGGACGCGCGCGAACTCCGGGTTCGCCGCGTGTGCCGCACGCGCCGCGTCCAGCGCCTCGGCGAGCGTACTCGCGGCGTACGGCTCCTCGGCGGTACCGGCCGCGGCCTTCGCCGCCGCCCAGTAGCGCACGGTGCCTGTTGTTGTCACGACGGCCCCTTCTCCTCTGTTGCCGCCTCCATGATGGCCTACGCGGAGGCAGAGAAAAGTCGGTTGCTGCGGGCAAGCGTTCGCATAAGCTCGACCGAGTGCTGGTACGACTCGCCAGGGCGCACCTTGGCCCCCACAGACGCTCGATATCGCTGATCGTGCTCCTCCAGCTGATCCAGACGCTGGCCACCCTCTATCTGCCCACCCTCAACGCCGACATCATTGACAACGGTGTCGTGAAGGGGGACACGGGCTACATCTTCCGTACCGGCGGCCTCATGGTCGCCGTGACGCTGCTGCAGATCGTCTGCGCGATCGGCGCCGTCTACTTCGGCGCCCGTACGGCCATGGCCCTCGGCCGCGACATCCGCGCCGCCGTCTTCGACCGCGTGCAGTCCTTCTCCGCGCGTGAACTGGGCGGCTTCGGCGCGCCCTCGCTCATCACCCGCACCACCAACGACGTCCAGCAGGTCCAGATGCTGGTCCTGATGACGTTCACGATGATGGTCTCGGCGCCCATCATGATGATCGGCGGCGTCGTCATGGCGCTCAACCAGGACGTGCCGCTCTCCGGACTGCTGCTGGTCATCGTCCCCGCGCTCGGCGTGCTGGTGGCGCTGATCGTGCGGCGGATGCGGCCGCTCTTCCGCGGCGTGCAGGAGCGCATCGACACCGTCAACCGCGTGCTGCGCGAGCAGATCACCGGCATCCGGGTCATCCGTGCCTTCGTCCGCGACCAGCACGAGCGGACGCGCTTCGAGCACGCCAACACCGACCTCTACGACGTCTCGCTGCGCGCGGGCCGGCTGATGTCGATGATGTTCCCGCTGGTCATGCTGATCGTGAACGCCTCCAGCGTGGCCGTCGTCTGGTTCGGCGGGCACCGCATCGACAGCGGCGGCATGGAGATCGGCGCGCTCACCGCCTTCCTCAGCTACCTCATGTACATCCTGATGTCGATCATGATGGCGACGTTCATGGTCATGATGCTGCCGCGCGCCGAGGTCTGCGCCGAGCGCATCCAGGAGGTGCTGAACACCGACACCAGCGTCACCCCGCCCACGGCCGGCATCACCGAGCTGCGCCGCCACGGCGAACTGGAGCTGCGCGACGTCGAGTTCCGCTTCCCCGGCGCCGAGGAGCCGGTACTGAAGGACATCTCCCTGCTCGCCCGCCCCGGCGAGACCACCGCCGTCATCGGCTCCACCGGCAGTGGCAAGTCCACCCTCCTCGGCCTGGTGCCCCGGCTCTTCGACGCGACCGGCGGCACGGTGCTCGTGGACGGCGAGGACGTACGGAACCTCGATCCGCGCACCCTCTCCGACGCCATCGGCCTGGTACCGCAGAAGCCGTACCTCTTCTCCGGGACCGTCGCGAGCAATCTGCGGTACGGCCGGCCCGACGCCACCGACGAGGAGCTGTGGCACGCGCTGGAGACCGCGCAGGCCCGCGACTTCGTCGAGCGGACGGAGGGCGGCCTGGAGGCGCCGGTCGCGCAGGGCGGCAGCAACTTCTCCGGCGGCCAGCGGCAGCGCCTGGCCATCGCCCGCGCGCTGGTCCGCAAGCCCGAGATCTACCTTTTCGACGACTCCTTCTCCGCGCTGGACTACGCCACCGACGCCGCCCTGCGGGCCGCGCTGGCCCGCGAGACCGGCCGGGCGACCGTGGTGATCGTCGCGCAGCGGGTGTCCACCATCCGCGGCGCCGACCGGATCGTCGTCCTGGACGAGGGCCGGGTCGTCGGCACCGGTACGCACACCGAGCTGATGGCGGACAACGAGACGTACCGGGAGATCGTTCTCTCCCAGCTCACCGAGCAGGAGGCGGCGTGAGTACCCCGGCCCCCCAGAAGAGAGGCCCGGCCCCGGCCGCCGGCCCCGCCCGTTTCATGGGCGGCCAGCCCACCGAGAAGTCGATGGACTTCAAGGGCTCGGGCAAGCGGCTGCTGCGCCAGATGCGGCCCGAGCGCGCCATCGTCACCGTCTCGATGCTGCTCGGCACGGTCAGCGTCGCGCTGACCGTCGCCGGGCCGAAGGTGCTCGGCCATGCCACCGACCTGATCATGGCCGGCATCGTCGGACGGCAGCTGCCCGCCGGACTCACCAGGGAGCAGGCCGCCGAGGCCCTGCGCCGCAAGGGCGAGGACGGGCTCGCCGACATCCTCGGCACGATGCCGGTGGTCCCCGGGCAGGGCATCGACTTCGGCGCGGTCGGCACCGTGCTGCTGTGGGTGCTGGTGATCTACGTGGCCGCCTCGCTCTTCGGCTTCGTACAGGCCCGCATCGTCACCAAGGTCGTACAGAAGACGGTGTACCGGCTGCGCGAGCAGGTCGAGGAGAAGCTCGCCCGCCTGCCTCTCCGTTACTTCGACAAGCAGTCCCGCGGCGAGGTGCTCTCCCGCGCGACCAACGACATCGACAACATCCAGCAGACCTTCCAGCAGACGTTCTCCCAGATCGTCGCGTCCCTGCTGACCATCGTCGGCGTGCTGGCGATGATGTTCTGGATCTCCCCCCTCCTGGCACTGGTCGCCCTGCTCACCGTCCCGGTGTCCGTCGTCGTCGCCACGAAGATCGGCAAGCGCGCGCAGCCGCAGTTCGTCCAGCAGTGGAAGACCACCGGCAAGCTCAACGCGCACATCGAGGAGATGTACACCGGCCACTCCCTGGTCAAGGTCTTCGGCCGCCAGCAGGAGTCCGCCGAGCTCTTCCGCGAGCAGAACGACGCGCTCTACGAGGCGGGCTTCAAGGCCCAGTTCATCTCGGGCATCATCCAGCCCGCGATGATGTTCATCGGCAACCTCAACTACGTCCTGGTGGCCGTGGTCGGCGGCCTCCGCGTCGCGTCCGGCGCGCTGTCCATCGGTGACGTGCAGGCGTTCATCCAGTACTCCCGGCAGTTCAGCCAGCCGCTCACCCAGGTCGCCTCGATGGCCAACCTGGTGCAGTCCGGCGTCGCCTCGGCCGAGCGGGTCTTCGAGCTGCTGGACGCCGAGGAGCAGGAGCCGGACGGGCAGCACCCGGCGCGCCCCGACCACGTCCGGGGCAAGGTCGCCTTCGAGGACGTCTCGTTCCGTTACGAGGAGGACAAGCCGCTCATCGAGGGGCTGTCGCTGTCGGCGGAGCCGGGCCAGACGGTCGCCATCGTCGGCCCCACCGGCGCCGGCAAGACGACGCTCGTCAACCTCCTCATGCGCTTCTACGAGGTACGCGGCGGCCGCATCACCCTCGACGGCGTGGACATCGCCGCCATGGCCCGCGAGGAACTCCGCTCGAACATCGGCATGGTGCTCCAGGACACCTGGCTCTTCGGCGGCACCATCGCCGAGAACATCGCTTACGGGGCGCCCGAGGGCACGTCGATGGACAAGATCGTCGAGGCGGCGAAGGCCACCCATGTGGACCGCTTCGTGCGCACCCTCCCCGACGGCTACGACACCGTCCTCGACGAGGAGGGCGGCAACGTCTCGGTCGGCGAGAAGCAGCTGATCACCATCGCCCGGGCGTTCCTCGCGGAGCCCGCGATCCTGGTCCTGGACGAGGCGACCAGCTCGGTGGACACCCGTACCGAGGTCCTCATCCAGCAGGCCATGGCCCAGCTGCGGTCGGGCCGGACGAGCTTTGTGATCGCGCACCGGCTCTCCACGATCCGCGACGCCGACCTGATCCTGGTCATGGAATCCGGCTCGATCGTCGAACAGGGCACGCACGACGACCTGCTGGCCGCGGATGGCGCGTACGCACGGCTGTACGCGGCCCAGTTCGCGGAGGCGGTGGCGGAGACGGACTGAGGGGGAGCGGGCTGACGGGAGTACGGAGTGAGGGGCACGGGCCGAGGGGAAATCGGCTGGGGCCCGTTGTCAGTGACCCTCGGTAATGTGTTGAGCAGGGGCCTCAAATCCCCCCATGGGGGAGAGGCGGGGGGAAACGGTCCGCCATGGGGGAGAG
>NZ_NHSG01000442.1:0-11605 GCF_020024005.1 Streptomyces purpurogeneiscleroticus | reverse complement strand
CGCGCGGGCGGCCCGATGGTTGTTTCGGACTACGCAACTATTATCTTTATGCGCAACAGCTTTTCTTGCGGGCCAAGGGTTGTCAAGAGGTTGTCAAGAGGAGGGCGCACCATCGGCCACTGCGCCGCAACCGCCGTGTCGCCGCCGTCAGAACGCCGAGTCGTCCCACTGGTCCAGCAGCGCTTCGTCCGTGTCCCCGCCGGGCTCGGCCGCCGGGCCGCTCAGGGACTGTTCTGTCCAGATGACCTTGCCGCGGGCGGTGTAGCGGGTGCCCCAGCGTTGGGCGAACTGCGCGACGAGGAAGAGGCCGCGCCCGCCCTCGTCGCCGGTCTTCGCACGGCGCAGGTGCGGGGAGGTGTTGCTGCCGTCGGCGACTTCGCAGATCAGGCTGTCGTCGTCGTGCAGCAGGCGCAGACGGATGGGGTCGGCGCCGTAGCGGACGGCGTTGGTGACCAGCTCGCTGATCAACAGCTCGGTCGTGTAGGCCACTTCGTCCAGCCCCCAGGATTCCAGCCGGCGGGTGGCTTCGGCGCGGACCCGGGGGACGGCGGCGGGGTCGCTCGGTACCTCCCAGTCGGCGACATGATCCGGGTCCAGCAGCCGGGTGCGGGCGATGAGCAGGGCGACATCGTCCCGGGGACGGGCAGGCAGCATCGCGTCGAAGACGGCCCGGCAGGTCTGCTCGGGGTCCCGGCCCGGGTGGGCCAGCGCGGTACGCAGCAGATCCAGGCCCGTGTCGAGGTCGCGGTCGCGGTCCTCGACGAGTCCGTCGGTGTACAGCGCCAGTTGGGAGCCTTCGGGAAGGAGCAGTTCGGCTGTCTCGAACGGCAGGCTGCCGCCCAGGCCCAGCGGTGGGGAGACCGGCACCTCCGGGTACTCCACGGTGCCGTCGGGGTGCACCAGCGCCGGTCCCGGATGGCCGGCCCTGGCCAGCGAGCACTTCCCGGAGACCGGGTCGTAGATCGCGTACAGGCAGGTCGCTCCCGTCACCCCGGCCTCGGCGCCTTCGGGATCCTCGTCCTGGTCGATCCGGGTGACCAGCTCGTCCAGGTGACTCAGCAGCTCGTCGGGCGGCAGGTCCAGCGTGGAGAAGTTGTGCACCGCGGTGCGCAGTCGGCCCATCGTGGCCGCGGCGTGCAGCCCGTGCCCGACCACGTCGCCCACCACCAGCGCCACCCGCGCGCCCGGCAGCGGGATCACGTCGAACCAGTCGCCGCCCACCCCGGCGTGCGCCGGCAGGTAGCGATGGGCCACCTCGATGCCGGAATGCTCGGGCAGCCCGTGCGGCAGCAGGCTGCGCTGCAGAGTGACCGCCATGGTGTGCTCGCGGGTGTAACGGCGGGCGTTGTCGATGGACACCGCCGCACGGGCGGCCAGCTCCTCGGCGAAGGACAGCTCCTCCCGCTCGAAAGGAGCGTTCTCCGACCGCCAGAAGTTGGCCGTGCCCAACAGCACCCCGCGCGCCTGCAGCGGTACCGAAATCAGCGAATGGATGCCGTAGTCCAGGACTTGCTGGGCACGCTCCGGGTGCTGGGCGCGCCAGCCGTCGGAGCTTGCCAGGTCCGGCTCCAGTACCGCGCGATCGCTCGCCACGGCGGCGGCGATCGGGTGGGTGGGTACAAAACGAATCAGCTCGCCGACCGGAATGAGGGGCTGGTCGTCCCGGATGCCGCGGATCACCGCACGGCGCATCCCGGTGTCCGTGCCGTCCGGCTCCTCCCCGCGCGGAACGGCCTCCAGCAGCTCGACGGTGGCGAAGTCGGCGAACCGGGGGACCGCGACCTCCGCCAGTTCCTCCGCGGTGCGCACCACGTCCAGCGTGGTGCCGATCCGTGCCCCGGCGTCGTAGAGCAGCTGCAGGCGTTCCCTGGCCGCTTCCGCACGGCCCGCCAGCGCCCGGAGTTCGGTGGTGTCGCGCAGCGTGGCCACGCTGCCGGCCCGGCCGCTGCGGCCGTCGACCGGCCGCAGGTTGACGGCCAGCAGCCGGTCCCCGGCCAAATGCACCTCGTCGGTGGCCGTCCGGCCCGACGTCAGCAGCTCGGCGGTGTCCGCTTCCAGCCCGAGATCGGAGACCGGCCGGAGCTCCGCGTCCGCCGGCAGCTCCAGCAGTCGCTGCGCCTCGTCGTTGGCCAGCAGCAGCCGGCCCTCGCCATCGATGACGAGTACGCCTTCCCGGACGGAGTGCAGCACCGCGTCGTGGTGTTCGTACATCCGCGTCATCTCGGCCGGTTCCAGGCCGTGCGTCTGCCGCCGCAGCCGCTGGCTGACCAACGCCGAGCCGCCCGTGAGCAGTACCAGCGCGCCGGCCGCCGAACCGAACAGCAGCGGCAGCTGCTCCGTCACCTTCGCGTTCACGCTCTCGACCGTGATGCCGACGGACACCAGCCCGACCACCTTCCCGTCGGTGTCGAAGACGGGAACCATCGTGTCCACGGCGCGGCCGACGCCGGGCGTGTAGGAGGTGGCCTGGTACACCTTGCCGCTGAGCGCTTCGGCGTAGGAGCCGACGACGTGCTTGCCGATCCGGTCCGGGTCGGGGTGGGTCCAGCGGATGCCGGCCGTATCGAACGCGATGATGTAGTTGACCTTGGACCGCTTCCGGGCTTCCTCGGCGCGCGGCTGCAGCAGCGCACTGGGGTCGGCGGATTTCATGGCGCTCAGCGTTCCCGGGGCGTGCGCGAAGGTCTCGGCGCCGACGCGCGAGCGGTCGCGGGCCTCCTGCAGGCTCGACCCCCGAGCCTGCAGTACGAGGGCCGTGACGGCCGCGCAGACGAGCAGCAGTACGACCGCCAGGTGCAGGAGGAACACCTGGCCGGCGACGGTCCGCGCACTCAACAGGGAGCGCACACGCCCTCCCGGCGACGGCCGGCGCCGGCCGTCCCGTCCGTCCTCGGGCAGGCGGGACGGCGCCGCGAAGGACAGTCGGAACTTGGACATATCCATGCATCCAGTATGCTCGGCGAGGGTGAGGGGGCCGGTGTGCCACGAGGTGGGCGGTGCGGTCGCGAGGCGAGGAGATCCGGCAGACAGCCGGCCGGCCTCCGAGGGGGCCGGCCGGCTGTCTGCCGTGTCCGATGCTGCCGTTACGGCGTCAGGATCCTTCCAGTTCCCCTTCCCGGACGTCCTCGTAGCGCTCTTCGCCGGCCGGCGAGCGCTGCTTGGAGGTGGCGGGGAGGCTGCTGGTCTCCGCCAGGGTCCGGCCGCGGGTCTCCTCGGCCCAGAGTACGGAGACCAGCCAGCCCACCAGGGTGATGCCGGCGCCGATCAGCATGGTCGGGCCGATGCCCAGCCGGCTGAGGGAGATCGGCAGCAGATAGGTGCCCGCGGCGGCCCCGACGCGGCTGATGGAGGTGGCCACGCCGCCCGCCGTTGCCCGGATGCTGGTGGGGAACAGCTCGTTGGGATAGGTCCACTCCAGCACCGTGGGGCCGCCGGAGAAGAGGGCGTAGGCGCAGAAGCAGGCGATGACCAGCGCGAAGGGCACCGCGGAGCCGCCGCCGAGGACCACCAGCGGGACTGCCATCAGGGCGAACGACCAGACGATGACCGGGCGCCGTCCGATCCGGTCGACCATGCGCAGCGCGGGGATGCAGCCCAGTACGAACACCACGCTGATCAGGGCCGATCCGAGGTTGCCGGCGTTGCCCTTGTCGAGGCCGAAGGAGCCCAGGATGGTGGGTCCGAAGGTGAGCAGGGCGAACATCGGCGTGATCTGACACATGTAGAACAGCCCGCAGAACAGCGTTCGCCGCAGATAAGTACCTTGGAAGAGGTCGCGGAACCGGTGCTGTTGCAGTGCTTGCTCGGTCGCCGCGGCGGCGAGCAGTTCATTGGTCGAAACGGTGCGGCCGAGGGCACGTTTGATCGCCTTCTGGGCGTCGTCGGTACGTCCCTTGTTCACCAGCCACAGTGGTGATTCGGGTGTGCCGATGCGCATCAGCAGGATCAGGGCGCTCAGTACGGCGGAGGAGGCGAGCATCCAGCGCCAGGTGCCGTTGCCGCCGATCTCGGCCATCACGTACCCGACCACGTACGCGGCCGCCGCGCCGATGTACCAGGCGAGGATGAGGATGCCGAGCAGCCGGCCGCGGTGCTTGTTCGGCACCCATTCGGCCAGCAGGGACGTGGCAATGGGGTAGTCGGCTCCGATGGCGACGCCGAGTATGAAGCGCAGGATGACGATCTGCCAGGTTTCGTCGGCGAACACCGACAGCACCGATCCGCCGACCAGTACGGCCAGGTCGATGGTGTACATCGCCTCGCGGCCGAGCTTGTCGGTGACTGCGCCGAAGCACAGACCTCCGATGAAGATGCCGACCAGGGCGGCGGCGCCGATGAGGCTCTCTTCCGACGTGGTCAGGTGCAGTTCGTTGCTCATACCGATCAGCGAGACGCCGATGATGCTGAGCAGGTAGCCGTCCAGGAAGGGACCGCCGGCGCAGGCCCAGGTGAGTTTTCGGTGGAATTTGTTCAGGGGCGCCTCGTCGATGGCACGGATGGACATGTGACCTCCTGAAGTAGGGGACGAGGGGCCGCGCGGGCCGCACGGCGGGAGGCGCCTCCGGCGGACGGCCTCGCCCCGGTGCGGAGGCCGTCCTGAATGCGACGTCGCGGGCGGTGGTGCAGGCGGTGCTTCACGCTGAAAGGTGTTGCGTATAGGGACGTGCGTTTCTGCAGACGCAACGGAACCTTGATAGGGCGTTCACGTCAAGACCGGCCGCCGAAGATCTCCCCGGCCTCCACCGACCCGTCGGCGGTCCGCTCTCGTGCGAGCAGTGGACGTTGGGCAGGTCAAAACAGGTTGCGCATGGCGCAACAAATCGGGGAGGGAAAGTCCGAGATCCGGGTGTCTTGACAGCGATTTGGGGCACCCGCAAACTGACGTTGCGCTGTTGCGCGTGTCGCAATCCGTTTCGCTATACGCACCGGGGTGTCATGATGATTCCCGCATGCCGTCTTGCAGATCTGCCGCGAGGCGAGGCTCATCGGCTCGACAACGATCCGCCCATCTCCGTGTTCCACACCGAAGACGGCGAGCTCTTCGCCATCGACGACACCTGCACCCACCAGGACGCCTCGCTCGCCGACGGCTGGCTGGAGGGTTGCGAGGTGGAATGCCCGCTGCACTCCTCGAAGTTCGATCTCCGGACGGGGGCCGTCGACGCTCCGCCGGCCAGGCGCCCGGTCCGCACGCACGAGGTTCTCGTCGCGGACGGCATGATCTACGTACAGCCGTCCACGGAAGCTCCCAACCTACCGCCCTGCGTTGCGGCTCGTCTCACCGCACGCTCTGCGTGATCTTCAGGAGGGGCGTGCGGTCGCTCAGCCCAGGTAGCCCATCCGGTAGCTGATCTCTTCCGCACCCTTGAGCAGCATCGGGGCGAGCTCCTGCATGCGCTCCTCGGTGAACCGGTACGCGGGTCCGGAGGCGCTGAGCGCCGCGATGACCTCACCGTCACGGTCCCAGACCGGCGCGGCCATGGCGTGGAGTCCTATCTCGAACTCTTCCAGGGTCATGGAGTAGCCACGCTTGCGCGTCTCGGTGAGGTCCTTCTCCAGCTTGGCCTTCGAGGGCAGCGTGTGCGGGGTCACCTTCCGCATGCCGGTCTCGGACAGCAGCGCGGCGCGCTCCTCGGCGGGCATGTGGGCGAGCAGGATCTTGCCGCTGGAAGTGGCGTGCAAGGGGGTCAGCTGGCCGACCCAGTTGTGCGCGGTGATGGCTCCGGGGCCGCGCACTTGATACAGGTTGATCGCGTAGTGCTCCTGCATCACAGCGATGTTGACGGTCTCACCGATCTCCTCGGCGAGACGCTGGCAGACCGGCCGGCCCTGCTGGGTGATGTCGATCCGTCCGGTGACCGCGCCGGCCAGGCGCACGATGCCGAAGCCGAGGCGGTACTTGCCGCGCTCGCCCGCCTGCTCCACCATGCCGCGCGCCTCCAGGGCGCCGAGCAGCCGGAACGCGGTGGACTTGTGCACATCGAGCTCGGCGGCCACCTCGCTGACCCCGGCCTCGTCGCGCTGCGCCAGCACCTCCAGCACGGTGATGGCACGGTCGACGGACTGCACGCCGCCGGCCGGTGAAGCTGTCGTTTCATTCTCCGGACGGTAGTTGCTCATAGTGAAACTATACGCACAGTAATCAACGCGGCCATAGGGCTGTGCAGGCGGCGTTGACGTCGCATGTTGCGTGCACTGCAACCTGACACGCGTACAGCGACACACCCTGGGGCGAGAGAGTAGACGCAAGGTTTTTACGTGTCCAGGGTCGGGTGGCTCTCTGGAGTCGAGGCCAGGCCGGCGAGGCTCTGGCGACGCTCTGCAGCCGGTCCTGCAGTCGGCCCTGCAGTCCGTCCCGGGTGCGGGCAGGGGCGGTGGTCACACTGACGTCGGCATCAGCACCGTCAGCCAGACCAGCAGCGGTGCCCCCGCGACGACCAGGCCCGTGTATCCCAGCATCTTCCGCTGGAAGCGTTGTTTGTCCGGCACCTGGGCCTGGGCGAGGACGATGACGCCGTTCGTCGAGTACGGACTGACGTCGACGACCGTTGAGCAGAAGGCCAGCGCCAGAACCAACGCGACAGCGCTGATTCCGCCCTGCTCGATCAGCGGGAAGGCGATCGGCAAGGCGATTCCGAGTGTGCCGAGGGAGGAGCCGAACGCCGACACGATGCCCACCACCAGGCAGAGCAGCAGCGCCGCCAGCAGGGGGGAGCCGAGTGCGCCGGCCGCGTCGCCCAGCTCGGCCAGCGTCCGATTCTGCGTCAGCACGGCCATGTACGTCATCATTCCGCTGACCAGCAGCACTGCCGACCAGCTGATGTCGGTCATGCCCTCCTTGTGCCGCTGCGGGGCGACCAGCAGCAGGACCGCCGCGATGACGAGGGCGGTGACACCGACATCAATCCTGAAGACGCCGGCCCCGACCACCAGGCCGACCAGGCCAATCAGGGTGAGCAGACGGATCGGGGTGACTTCGGCCGCCCGGTCTGCGGCGGGAACCTCTGGTGCGGTGGTTCGGGGCACGGCGGTCGCCGTGCCCCTTCCCGTGCTCGTGCCGGCCGTACGGTCGCCCGAGGGCTGCGAGCCCGTGCCGCCGATGACGTCCGGGAAAGTGACCCGGTCGGTACCGGTGGCAGCGTCCGCCTCGCGGCGCAGCAGGCCCCGGCCGAGGACCAGGAACAGGACGAGCGCGAACAGGAAGTTGAGCGCGAACACCACCGCGAAGAGCAGCAGCGCGTTGATGTGGAGCCCGGCGCGTGCCGCCATGTCGCTGGTGAACGCCCCGTACACGGTGATCGGTGAGAACGCGGCGCCCAGCGCGCCATGGCTGAGCATCATGCCCATGAGCAGCGGATTGATCCGGTAACGGTGGGCGATGGGCATGGCGATCGGGGCGAGCATGCCGACGGCCAGCACGGAACCGAGGGCCATCAGGACGCCGGCCAGGGCGAACATCAGCCAGACGACGGCCCAGCGCCGCCCGCGCACCAGGCGGAGCGCACCGGCGACGACGAGGTCGATCGTGCCGTTGGCCCGGGCGATGCCGAAGAGCAGTGTGATGCCGACGATGAGGACGAAGGTGTCGCCGGGGAAGGCGGCGAAGACATCGTCGAGTGAGATGCCGGAGGCGGCCCCGATCGCGAAGGCCGCGACGAAGGCGAGCAGCCCCATGTTGACCGGCGTAAGTGTGGCCACGAGGAACAGCCCGACGAGGGCGATGAGCGACAGTACCTGGACCATGGGCAGAGCCCTTTCCGGTCACGGACCTGCCCGGGCGCGCGGGACGGCGCAGCGGCGGCACGTCACCTTGACGGTTCCCATATAACGGGAACTGGATGGTCAGTGAGCGGTGCGCTTCGGGGGAGACCGTAGAGGGGTGCCGGGTGCCTCACAAGACTCTGTACCTCGGTTCTTCGGAGCGGTGCTCGTCGAATGCTGTTCGCGAAGCCGCATTTGTGCGCCCGCCCTCTTGTCGGGAGAGAGGGCGGGCGGTTACGGTCACGGCCAGATAGTGAGTGGTGCTTCCCAAATAATGAGAGATTGCAACGTAGTCGAAGGGGGCGGTGTGACCTTTGCCAGGGGGAGAGCGGCTCGTCAGGCGGTGAGTGCCGCGGCGATTCGGCGTGCGATGTCCGCGACCAGGCTCCCGTACCGTTCGCCCGGGCGGTCGCCGATGCGCTGGATCGGCCCGGACAGGCAGACGGCGGCGGCCGGGCGGCCCCGGAGGAGGACGGGCGCGCTGACCGATGCGGCGCCCGGAGTGCGGATGCCGACGCTTTCGCACCAGTCGGGCCGTGGCTCATCGGCCGGGTGCGCGAGGACCTGCCCGGCGGAGCCGAGCGGCAGCGGGATCGTCCCGCCCGCCGGTACCGTCATCCGCAGCTCGTGCGGCGAGTCGACGGAAGCGAGGCACAGCCGGCTCTCGCCGCGCCGCACCCACAGCTGGGCCGACTCCCCGGTGGCGTCCCGCAGTTCGGTCAGGTACGGCGTGCCGACCTCGCTCAGCGCGGAGGTCGCGAAGCGGGCCCCGAGCCGGAAGCGGCCCTCCTCGTCCCGCACCAGCAGGCCGTGCGCCTCCAGGGCCGCGGCCAGCCGGTGGGTGGTCGATACGGACATGTCGAAGAGCCGGGCCAACTCGGCGGCGGTCTGCGGCTGTTGCTCTGCCGCGTCGAGCAGTGCGACCGCCTTGTCGAGGACTCCGACCCCGGTGACCCGCATCTCCACATGACTCATACGGCGCATGGTAATTCCCACATATTGGGAACTCAAGAGGCAGCTTTCCCGCGATGGAGGACACTCCCCATGACGCAAGACTCGGAATCCCCTGCCCCCCTGGAAGGCATCCGCGTACTGGAGCTCGGCAACTACATCGCCGCTCCCTTCGCGACCCGCATTCTCGCCGACTTCGGAGCCGAGGTCATCAAGGTCGAACGCCCGGGCACGGGGGACGAACTGCGCCGCTGGCGCGGCACTCCGGGCGACACCTCGATGCTCTTCCGCACCCTGGGCCGCAACAAGCGCTGCATCACCCTCGACCTCTCCGGCGAGGAGGGCCGGGACATCGCGCTCCAGCTCGCCGGCAGCTGCGACATCGTGGTCGAGAACTTCCGCCCCGGCACGCTGGAACGCTGGGGCCTGGGCCCCGAACGCCTCACCGAGGCCAACCCCGACCTCGTCCTGGTCCGCATCTCCGGTTACGGCCAGACCGGACCGTACCGGGAACGCCCGGGCTTCGGCGGTGTCGCCGAGGCATTCGCCGGCCTGCGCCACATCACCGGCAGCCCCGACCGGCCTCCCGTGCGCTCCGCCGCCGCCGTCGCCGACACCGCGGCCGGACTGTACGCCGTGATCGGTGCGCTCATGCTGCTGCTGCGCCGGGCGCGGGGGCACGAGCCCGACCGGCCGCAGGTCGTCGACATCGCCCTGTACGAGGCGGTGTTCTCGATGCTGGAGGCGATGGTGCCCGAGTACGACGCGTACGGGATCGTCCGCGAGCGCACCGAGGGCGCGCTGCCCGGCGTCGTCCCGTCCGGCATCTATCCCTGCCGTGACGGTCAGTCCGTCGTCATCAACGGCAACGGCAATGGCATCTTCGTACGCCTCATGCGCACCGCCGGGCGTCCCGACCTCGCCGACGACCCGGCCCTGGCCGACGCCCCCGGCCGCGCGGCGCGCGCCGACGAACTCGATGCGGCCCTCACCGCGTGGACCGGGCGGCACACGATGGCCGACGTCCTCGACGCCCTCGCCGGGGCCGGTGTGCCGTCCGGGCCGGTTCACAACGCCGCCACCATCGTGAACGACCCGCAATACCGGGCCCGGGGCATGCTCCAGGAGTTCGAGGTGGACATCGCGGACGAGACCAGGAAGGTCCGCTTCCCGGGCGTCGTGCCCGTACTGCCCGGCAGCCCGGGCAGCGTCAAGTGGCTCGGCCCCGAAGTGGGCAGCCACACGGAGCAAGTGCTGACCGGCACCCTCGGCCTCAGCGAAACGCGCGTCGAGGAACTGCGCGACCGGAAGGTGATCTGACGATGCCGGCCTTCGACAGCACTCCTGCCCACACCTCTGCGGACAGCTCGGCTCCCGACGTACTCGTCACCGACGTCGTGCTGCGGGACGGGCTCCAGGACGAGCCCGTCATCGTCTCCGTCGCCGACCGCGTCGCCCTCGCCGGGGCACTCACCGCCGCGGGCATTCTCGAATTCGAGGCCGCCTCCTTCGTCTCGGCCCGCCGCGTACCGCAGATGGCCGGAGCCGAAGAACTCCTCGCAGCTCTCCCGCGCCCTTCACACGCGAAGATCGCCGGCCTCGCTCTCAGCCCGACCGGCGCCCGGCGCGGCGCCGCGGCGCACGAGGCCGGACAGCTCGACGTGCTGCGCCTGGTAGTCTCCGCCGACCCCGGCCACAGCGTCGCCAACTCCGGGCGCGGTGTCGACCAGGCACTCGACGAGATCGGCGAGTCCATCGCCGCCCTGCCACCGTCCCTCACCGTCGAGGCCGACGTGTCCACCGCTTTCGTCGGTCTCGACGGAAGCCCGCTGCCCACCGAACGCCTGCTGTACGTCGTCCGTCGCCTCCGCGACCTGGGCGCCGGCCGGATCGGGCTCGCCGACACGCTCGGCACCGCCCCCACCGAACACGTCGCACACTGCCTCTCCACTGTCCTCGAAGCCTTCCCCGACCTGACCGTCAGCCTCCATCTGCACAATGCCCATGGGCAGGCGCTGCGCACGGTGGACGCCGCGCTCGCCCTGGGCGTGGTCCGTTTCGACAGTGCGCTCGGCGGCCTCGGAGGGTGCCCCTTCGCACCAGGCGCCCACGGCAACCTGGCCACCGAAGAGCTGGTCGCCCACCTCCACGCCCATGGAATGAAGACGGGAATCGACGAGACGGCCCTGGTCGAGGCGGGGAACCTCCTCACCACCGTGCTGGCCGGTGCGACCGCGGTGTCCGTCTGAGGGTGGTCGTCAGGATGCCCGCCGCGTGGCGGACCACGCCTCGCGGCGTTCCCGTACGGCGTCGAGGGCGTCGAGGACCTGCTGGGCGATGTCCTCGACGGCCCCGGTGGCACGGACGGTCAGCAGCAGGTCCTCGTAGTAGGTGAGCAGCGGCGCGGTCTGGCTGCGATAGACCTCCTGGCGGTGGCGGATGACCTGTTCGGTGTCGTCCGTGCGGCCGCGGCTCAGCAGCCGCTGGATCACCACGTCCTCCGGTACGTCGAACTCCACCACGGCGTCGAGCTGTTGCCCTTCGGCCGCGAGATGCTCCGCCAGGACATCGGCCTGTGCCGTCGTCCGGGGGAAGCCGTCGAGCAGGAATCCCCTGGCGGTGTCGGGGGCCGTCAGGCGCTCCCGGACCATCGCATTGGTCACGCCGTCGGGGACCAGGGCGCCCGCGTCCAGATACTCCGCGGCCCGGCGGCCCAGCGGGGTCCGCCCGCCGACATGTTCCCGGAACAGATCGCCGGTCGAGATGTGGGGGACGCCCAGGGCGGTGCCGAGGATGGCGGCCTGGGTG
Organism: Streptomyces purpurogeneiscleroticus; assembly: GCF_020024005.1. Taxonomy (NCBI): domain Bacteria; kingdom Bacillati; phylum Actinomycetota; class Actinomycetes; order Kitasatosporales; family Streptomycetaceae; genus Streptomyces; species Streptomyces purpurogeneiscleroticus. The sequence continues at coordinate 85 of NZ_NHSG01000442.1, read as the reverse complement.
CCCTTGCCCGCACCCGGCGGGCCGATGAGGACGAGTCGCATCTGGGAAGGGTGCCTTTCCGGAGGTTGCGGGAGGGGGAGTGGGA
>NZ_NHSG01000441.1:0-11728 GCF_020024005.1 Streptomyces purpurogeneiscleroticus | reverse complement strand
GCCCCCAGCCCCTCAGGCCCGTTCCACCAGCGTCAGCAGCGTCGCTTCCGGCGGGCAGGCGAAGCGGACGGGGGTGTAGCGGTTGGTGCCGCAGCCCGCGGAGACGTGCAGGTAGGAGGTGTGCTCGCCGGCGGTGTGGGTGGAGAGGCCCTTGACCCGGCCCGTGTCCAGGTCGCAGTTGGTGACCAGGGCGCCGTAGAAGGGGATGCACAGCTGGCCGCCGTGGGTGTGCCCGGCGAGGATCAGCGGGTAGCCGTCCGCGGTGAAGGCGTCCAGGGAGCGCAGGTACGGGGCGTGCACGACGGCCAGGGAGAGGTCGGCGCCCTCTTCGGGGCCGCCGGCCACCTCGGCGTACCGGTCGCGCTTGATGTGCGGGTCGTCCAGGCCGGTCAGCGCGATCTCGATGCCCTCGAGCTTCAGGCGGCCGCGGGCGTTGGACAGGCCGACCCAGCCCGCCGCGTCGAACGCGTCCCGCAGCTCTTCCCACGGGTTGTGGACGACGCCGACGGCGGGCGCATTGCCGTTCAGCCCGTGCCGGCCCTGGACCTTTTCGATCAGGTAGCGGGCGGGGTTGCGCAGCTTCGGTCCGTAGTAGTCGTTCGAGCCGAAGACGTACGTGCCGGGGAACTCCATCAGGGGTCCCAGCGCGTCCAGTACCTCCGGTACCCCTTCGGTGTCGGAGAGGTTGTCGCCGGTGTTGACGACGAAGTCCGGGCGGAGGCCGGCCAGGGACTGCAGCCAGCGCTGCTTCTTGCGCTGACCGCTGACCATGTGGATGTCGGACACCTGCAGGACCCGCAACGGCCGCATGCCGCGCGGGAGTACGGGGATCGTCACCCGCCGCAACCGGAAGGAGCGGGCCTCGATGCCGGCGGCGTAGGCGAGGCCGGCTGCGCCGACCGCCGTGAGGGACAGGGGTACTCCGTATCGCGCGCGCATGGCCCCATCGTGGCAGAGAGCGAGGTACGGGGGCATCACGGGGCGGGATGATCTTGCTGTCGTACTGCTCGGGGAGCCCCTGGGAAACCGCTTCGGGGGGCGTGAGAAACCGCTTCGCGAGCTCCTGAGAACGGCTCTGAGAGCCCACAAGAAGGCGCTCGGGCCCGATAACTCGGCGCGGTACTCCTCGCGTCCTGGCAAACTTGGGTCATGACCACGCTCAAGACGAAGCTGCAGGACGACCTCACCGCAGCGATCCGGGCGCGCGACGAGCTGCGCTCCTCCACTCTCCGCCTCACGATCACCGCGATCCAGAAGGAGGAGGTCGCGGGGACCGAAGCCCGCGAGCTGTCGGACGGCGAGGTCGAGAAGATCATCGCGCGCGAGGCGAAGAAGCGCCGCGAGGCCGCCGAGGCGTTCGAGAAGGGCGGCCGGGCCGAGCAGGCCGCGCGCGAGCAGGCCGAGGGCGAGGTGCTCGCCGACTACCTCCCCAAGCAGCTCACGGACGACGAGCTGGAGCAGCTGGTCGCCGAGGCGGTGGCGGAGGCCAAGGGCAGCGGTGCCGAGGGGCCGAAGGCCATGGGCGCCGTCATGAAGATCGTGAACCCGAAGGTCGCGGGCCGCGCCGAGGGCGGCCGGGTGGCCGCAACGGTGAAGAAGCTGCTCGCGGGCTGATCACGCACGCCGCTCCGGACGGGCGAGCGCTTCTGCCGACGGGCTTGGCGCGCCGCGCACAGATGCAAAAAGGGGCGCCCCCACTCGGGGGCGCCCCTTTTCACGCTTCAGGCGCGTCCGTGACCGGTTGCCGCCACGCTCACCTGTCGTTGCCGCGCCCGTTCCCACCGCCCGGCCAGGACCAGCCGCCGCCGTTGCCACCGCCTCCGATGACATCGGGCAGGTCGGGGAGGTCGATACCGCCCCCGCCGGGCTTGTCGTCCGTACGGGCCGGCGGCTTGGCGCGGTCTTTCTTCTTGCTCTTGGGGTCGCGGATCGGCACCGTCTGGAAGCCCGGCGCGGGCTTCCCGGCGAGCGCCCCGGCCATCGCGTCGCGCCAGATCGGCCCCGGTACCTGGCCGCCGAAGACCTTGTCGTACGGGCGGCCGCCGATGTTGATGTCGACCATCCGCCGCTTGTGCTCGGGGTCGCCGACCCAGACCGCGCCCGCCATGTTCGGGGTGTAGCCCACGAACCAGGCGGCGTAACGGCCGTCCGTCGTACCGGTCTTGCCCGCGCTGGGCCGGCTGCTGAGGCCCGCCTCCTTGCCGGTGCCGTCCTCGACGACGCCCTGCAGGAGCGTGTTTATGGTGTCGGCCGTCTTCTCCGACATGGCCCGGCGGCAGCTGGTCTGCGGCACCTTCATCGCCTTGCCGTCCGGGCCGGTGATCGACTCGATGGCGATCGGCGTGCAGTACTCGCCGCGGTTGGCGAACGCCGCGTACCCCGCCGCCATGGTCAGCGGCGACATCTCCTGGGTCCCCAGGGTGATCGACGGGACCTGGTCGATGTCCTTGCCGTCGGCCCGCTTGATGCCCATCTTGTCGGCCATCTTCGTGACCGGGCAGATGCCGACTTCGCTGATCAGCGACACGAAGTAGGTGTTGACCGACTTCGCGGTCGCCTCCTTCATGCCGTACGGGCCCTTCTCGCTGCGGTTCTCGTTCTCCACCGGCGCGCTGCCGTTCCACATGCCCTTGCAGGTGGAGACCGGGCTCGGGTACTGCATGCGGTACGGGGAGGGGTACACCTTGTTCGGGCTGACGCCCTGCTCCAGCGCGGCCGCCGCGATCACGGGCTTGAAGGTCGAGCCCGGCTGGTAGCCGGCGCCGCCGCCCATGTCGCCGTCCACGGACAGGTTCATCTGGGTCTGGTGCGCCTTGAAGCCGTACGGCCGGGACTGGCCCATGCCGCGGATCTTGCCGGTGCCCGGCTCGACCAGCGTCGCCGCGGTGGCGACGGGGTCGGAGTCGTACACGTGATCGCTGACCGACTTCTGTACGGACTTCTGGGCCTGCGGGTCCAGCGTCGTACGGATCGTCATGCCGCCGCGCTGCCAGCGGGCCAGCCGCGCCTTGGGGGTCTTGCCGAAGACCGGGTCGTTCAGGAACGCCTCGCGGACGTAGTCGCAGAAGAAGCCGGCGCCGTCGACGGCGGTGATGCAGCCGTTGCGCGGGCTGCTGACGTGCAGCTCGATCGGCTTCTTGGCGGCGGCGTCGGCCTGCGCCCGAGTGATGTCGTGGACGTCGGCCATCCGCTGCAGGACCGTGTTGCGCCGCTTGGTGGCCTCCTCCGGGTCGTTGACCGGGTCGTACCGGCTCGGCGACTGGACGATGCCGGCCAGCAGCGCCGACTCCTGGAGGTTCAGGTCCTTGGCGGGCTTGCTGAAGTACCGCTGGGCCGCGGCCTCCACGCCGTACGCCTGCTGCCCGAAGAAGGTGATGTTCAGGTAGTTCTGCAGGATCTTCTTCTTGCCCAGCTCCTTCTCGACCTGGATCGCGTACTTCAGCTCCCTGACCTTGCGGCCGATGGTCTGCTGGGTGGCCTCCGCGATCTTGTCCTGGTCGTTGCCCGCCTCCTCGACGAAGACGTTCTTCACGTACTGCTGGGTCAGTGTCGAGGCGCCCTGGGAAACCCCGCCGGACTGCGCGTTCTTGTTGACCGCGCGCAGGATGCCCTTCATATCGACCGCGCCGTGCTGATAGAAGCGCGAGTCCTCGATGGCGACGATCGCCTTCCGCATGTACGGGGAGATGTCCTTGAGGTCCACCACCGTGCGGTTGCGGAAGTAGACCTTGGCGATCTCGCCGCCGTTCGAGTCCAGGATCTTCGTCTGCTGGCTCAGCGGCGGCGTCTTCATATTGGACGGGATGTCGTCGAACCCCTCGACCGTCCCCTTGGCGGCGAGGCCCAGCGCGCCGGCGGCGGGGAGAGCCAGACCCGCCAGCACGGCACCGGCCAGGACGCTCACGCCGAGGAACTTCGCGGCCTGCTGGGTCGCGGTGAGGCCGCCACCGTCGCGCTTCTTACCCATGAGGGCACCCTACGTTCTCAATCACCGGACAGGGGCGCATCTGTTCGCTTACTCTGTTCACGCCTGTCACTCGAACGTGGTTCCGCACCAGCACATCCCCTTTTTCTGCGGCGGGACCGGTGACCGGATTGCCCGCATGTGTCGTTCGCGCTCGTCCGTGACCTGTGGGAAACACCCTGAACTGTCCTGGCCTGCCAGAAAAGCGACGTATGCCCTGCGCTCACTCCGTTGGGTGATCTGCCGGATACGCATAGTCCGTTCGGACCATTCAAGATTGGGCCCGAAGGGGGTGTTGCGCCCTGCCTGCCTTCCGTAACGTCCTCAACTGGCAACGGTGAATATGCCGCTTGCCGCCGTGGGGGAGCCTCGATTCGGGAGAGGACGGCGCCAGCATGAGCTGGGTAACCGACTGGAGTGCACAGGCAGCCTGCCGCACGACCGATCCGGATGAGCTGTTCGTTCAAGGGGCAGCGCAGAACCGCGCCAAGGCGGTCTGCACCGGATGCCCCGTGCGGACCGAATGCCTCGCCGACGCGCTGGACAACCGCGTCGAATTCGGCGTGTGGGGCGGGATGACGGAGCGCGAGCGGAGGGCCTTGTTGCGCCGCCGCCCGACCGTCACCTCGTGGCGTCGGCTGCTGGAAACGGCACGTACGGAATACGAGCGCAGCGCGGGAATTCTCGTGGACTGCGAAGACGAGGAGTACGAGACCAACTTCGCCGCGGTCGGCTGAGCCGGCCCGCGGTGCCCGGCCTCTCGGCCGGGAAATGAACACCCGGCGCAGATCCAGCCGGGTCAGGTGGGCGCCGACTGCGGCATGGCCGTCGGCGCTCGAGTCGGCCTGTTGAGCCGACGCGCGCGGTTGCCGTGTTCACCAACGCGGTGAGAGTGCCGCCGCGGCGGCGGCATCGGCCGCCGGTGTGCCGGCGCACGGAGGCCGGCGCGTGATGCGCCGGACCCGATGACTGCGCGGTGCTGCTGCGGTCCCGCTGCGCCTACGTGTCTGCGTGCCTGCGGGCGCGACTGTGGGTTGTTCCTGCAGGCTGCCTTGTCCTCTGGGGCTCTTGGCCGCTGGGACCGGCCGGCTTGCTTGCTTCGTTCATGCTGCCTTGGTCTGTGTCAGCCGGCGTCGCTCGTGCTGCCTATGAGCCTGTGTCAGCTTGCGTCGCTCGCGCTGTCGGCGGGGCCGGACGCGAGGCGGTTGGCGATCTCGCGCAGTCCCGCGACGTCATGGACGTCACCGGGCAGAGCGGCGATCTCGGCCACCGGTACTTCGGGGTGCAGCGCGGTGAAGCGGTCGCGGGTGCGCCGCTCGCGCGCGAGCACCTGCATGCGTTCGGCATGCAGGGTCAGCAGGCCGGCGGCGAGTCGTGCCGACCGGGCCTCGGAGGACTGCTTCGATTCGGGAGTTGCGGAAGGGTCTTGCTCGCGCAGCGCCGGCGCAGCGGGGGAGGGAGCGTCGGCGGTACGTGATCCAGCCTTCCCGCCCTCGAGATCCACAATTCCGCCCTCGCCAAGATTTTCGGCGCCGTCCCCGTCCGCCGAAGCGGAGTTCCCCGCTCCGTTCATGTCGGTCAGCGCCTCGACGGCCGCCAGCGCCCGTTCCGCGCTCAACTGGTCGGCCCCGCTGCCGTGTACACGGTTCAGTACGAGGCCGGCCAGCGGCATCTGCTCGGCGGCCAGCCGCTCCACGAAGTACGCGGCCTCGCGCAGCGCGTCCCGCTCCGGTGCCGCCACGACCAGGAAGGCGGTCCCGGGGGCCTGCAGCAGCCGGTACGTGGCGTCCGCGCGGGTACGGAAGCCGCCGAACATGGTGTCCATGGCGGCCACGAACGTCTGGACGTCCTTGAGCAGCTGGCCGCCCATCAGCTTGCTGAGCGTGCCGGTCATCATCGACATGCCGACATTCAGGAACTTCATCCCGGCCCGGCCGCCGACCTTCGCGGGCGCCATCAGGACCCGGATGAACTTGCCGTCCAGGAAGGACCCCAGCCGCTTGGGCGCGTCCAGGAAGTCCAGCGCCGAGCGGCTCGGCGGAGTGTCGACGATGATCAGGTCCCACTCGTCGCGGGAGCGCAGCTGGCCCAGCTTCTCCATGGCCATGTACTCCTGCGTACCGGCGAACCCGGCCGACAGGGACTGGTAGAAGGGGTTCTCCAGGATCGCCCTGGCTCGCTCCTTGTCCGCGTGCGCCTCGACGATCTCGTCGAACGTACGCTTCATGTCCAGCATCATCGCGTACAGCTCGCCCCGGCCTCCGGGGCCGCTCACGTCCTTGACCTGGCGCGGGACGTTGTCCAGCTCGGAGATGCCCATCGACTGCGCGAGCCGGCGGGCCGGGTCGATGGTGAGGACGACGGCCCGTCGGCCGCGCTCCGCCGCGCGGACGCCCAGTGCGGCCGCCGTGGTGGTCTTCCCGACGCCGCCCGAGCCGCAGCAGACGACGATGCGGGTCTGCGGGTCGTCGAGCAGCGCGTCCACGTCCAGATGCGGAGCCGAAGCGTCCAAGGTCGTGTACTCCGATGTCATATCGGTCCCTGTTTCCGCAGTTCGCGGGCCAGCCGGTAGAGCCCGGCCAGGTCCACGCCCTCGGCCAGCAGCTCCAGTTCGTACGTCGGCAGCCCGAGCCCGGTGATCTCGGTGTGTTCCGCACGCTCCAGGGCGACCCGCTCGGCGTGCTCACGGGCCTGTTCCAGCAGCGGATCGATGAGCCGCTCGGCGCGGCCGCCACGGCGCGCGCCGCCCAGTCCGGCGCTGGAGAGGGCCGCGGCGATGCCCGCACGGGCGCCGTTCGCGGCCAGGTCCACCTCGTCGGGGGCGAGCACCGTGGGCCGGACCATGTTGATGACCACGCCGCCCACCGGCAGCCCGGCGGCGCGCAGTTCGGCGACGCCGTCCACGGTCTCCTGTACCGGCATCTCCTCCAGCAGCGTCACCAGATGGACGGCCGTCTCGGGTGACTTCAGTACGCGCATGACGGCCTGCGCCTGATTGTGGATCGGGCCGATCTTCGCGAGCCCGGCCACCTCGTCGTTGACGTTCAGGAAGCGCGTGATGCGGCCCGTGGGCGGCGCGTCCATGACGACCGCGTCGTACACGAAGCGTCCGCGCTTGTCCTTGCGGCGGACGGCCTCGCACGCCTTGCCGGTCAGCAGGACGTCCCGCAGCCCCGGGGCGATGGTCGTGGCGAAGTCGATCGCGCCGATCTTCTTCAGGGCGCGCCCGGCTCCGCCGAGTTTGTAGAACATCTGGAGGTAGTCCAGCAGCGCGCGCTCGGCATCGATGGCCAGCGCGTGCACCTCCCCGCCTCCAGGAGATACGGCGATCTTGCGCTCCTCGTAAGGCAGCGCCTCGGTCTCGAATACTTGGGCAATGCCCTGCCGGCCCTCGACCTCGACCAGGAGGGTGCGTCGCCCCTCGGTGGCCAGGGCGAGCGCGAGGGCAGCGGCGACCGTGGTCTTGCCGGTACCGCCCTTGCCGCTGACGACATGGAGCCTGCTCACGCCAAGGAGCCTAACCAGTCCGCCCGGCTGCTACGCACGAGACGTCGGGCCTGTCGCGTATGCCACGGTCGGCCGCGCGCCTTCGGGTGCGCGGCAGTCGCGTCCCGGGACGCTGCGGACGCGCGTCCTCGGGCGCCTTGTACAGGCATTACGCTCGCCCCATGACGAAGTGGGAATACGCGACCGTGCCGCTGCTGGTGCACGCGACGAAGCAGATTCTGGACACCTGGGGCGAGGACGGCTGGGAGCTGGTCCAGGTCGTGCCGGGCCCGAACAACCCCGAGCAGCTGGTGGCCTACCTGAAGCGGGAGAAGCAGGCGTGAGCGCGGTCGAGGAGAAGATCGCCGCCCTCGGGCTGAAGCTCCCCGAGGTCGTGCCGCCGCTGGCCGCGTACCAGCCGGCCGTGCGCTCCGGCGCGTACGTCTTCACCGCGGGCCAGCTGCCGATGGTGGACGGCGCGCTGCCGGCCACCGGCAAGGTCGGTGCCGAGGTCAGCGCCGAGCAGGCCAAGGAGCTGGCGGGCGTCTGCGCGCTGAACGCGCTGGCGGCCGTGAAGTCCGTGACCGGCGACCTGGACAAGATCGTCCGGGTCGTGAAGGTCGTCGGCTTCGTGGCGTCCGCGCCGGACTTCACGGGCCAGCCCGGCGTCCTCAACGGCGCGAGCGAGCTGCTCGGCGAGATCCTCGGCGACAAGGGCGTGCACGCCCGCTCCGCGGTGGGCGTGGCCGTGCTGCCGGTCGACGCGCCGGTCGAGGTCGAGATCCAGGTCGAGGTCGCGGACTGAGCGGTTCCTCGACCGAGATCGCGAACTGGCCGGTTCCCCGGCCGAGACGTTTCCTCCGCCCCGCCGTCGCGCCCGTACGTTACGTACAGCGCGTGGCGGGGCGGACGCGTCAGGCCGCTTGAACGGCCACGGTCTGAACGGGCTCCTCCGGTTCACCTCTGACCCCTCCGGGTATGGGCTGAGTGGGGACCCACGCCCGCGCCCCTGTATGCGCGCCGCTCCCTCCTCAAACCCCACACGAAGCCCCCAGCCGCGCGAAACCCCGGCCGCGCAGGGCCCTCTCGAACATCCGCGCATGAACGCATAGCATCCGGCCATGTCGACGACGACCAATGGCCAGTGGTATCCGCCCGAATGGCCGGACCGGATCAGGGCGCTCGCCAGTGGTGAGCTGACGCCGGTCACGCCCCGCCGTGCGGCGACCGTCATGCTCCTGCGCGATTCCGGCCACGGGCCGACCGTCCACATGCTGCGCCGGCGTGCCTCCATGGCCTTCGCGGGCGGCGCGTACGCGTATCCGGGTGGCGCTGTCGACCCCCGTGACGAGCGGCCGGTCGCCTGGGCAGGGCCCTCGCGCGCCGAGTGGGCGGCCCGGCTGGGCGTCGAGGAGGCCGTGGCGCAGGCGGTGGTCTGCGCGGCCGTCCGCGAGACCTTCGAAGAGGCCGGAGTACTGCTCGCAGGGCCGTCAGCCGGCACCGTCGTCGCCGACACCACGGGGGACGACTGGGAGGCCGACCGGGCCGCGCTGGTCGACCGTGAGCTGTCCTTCGCCGACTTCCTGGACCGCCGCGGCCTGGTGCTGCGCAGCGACCTGCTGGGGGCCTGGGCGCGATGGATCACCCCGGAGTTCGAGCCGCGGCGCTACGACACGTGGTTCTTCGTCGCCGCGCTCCCCGAAGGGCAGCGCACCCGTAACGCGTCCACGGAGGCGGACCGTACGGTGTGGACCCGACCCGCCGAGGCGGCGGCCGGCTACGACCGCGGCGAGCTGCTGATGATGCCGCCGACGATCGCCACGCTGCGCACTCTGGAGCCGTACGACAGCGCCTCCGAGGCGCTCGCCGCCTCCGCCCGGCAGGACCTCGCTCCCGTACTGGCGCGCGCGGAGCTCACGGAGGGGCGGATCGTGCTGAGCTGGCCGGGCCACGAAGAATTCACCAAACACATCCCCACGGGAGCGGCGCCCGGCAATAGTGGCGCCGCGCCCGGCTCCCCCGAAGGGCCCGCCGCATGACCGACGCAGCCGCACTCCCCGGCCAGCCGCGCGGCGGTGTCCTCTCCGGCGCCGCGACCGCCCGCGCGTACTGCGTACTGGCGCCGAACCCGTCCGCGATGACTCTCGACGGCACCAACACATGGATCGTCGCCGAGCCGGACTCCGACCTCGCCGTGGTCATCGACCCCGGGCCGCTGGACGACAGCCACCTGAAGGCGGTCGTCGAGACCGCCGAACGGGCCGGCAAGCGCGTCGCGCTCACCCTGCTCACCCACGGGCACCCCGACCACGCCGAGGGCGCCGCCCGCTTCGCCGAGCTGACGCGCACGCCGGTACGGGCCCTGGACCCCGCGCTGCGCCTCGGGGACGAGGGCCTGGCCGCCGGCGACGTGATCACGACCGGCGGCCTGGAGCTGCGCGTTGTGCCCACCCCGGGGCACACCGCCGACTCCCTCTCGTTCCACCTGCCGGCCGACGCGGCCGTGCTGACCGGGGACACGATCCTGGGGCGCGGTACGACGGTGGTGGCGCACCCGGACGGACGCCTCGGCGACTACCTGGACTCGCTGCGGCTGCTGCGCTCCCTCACGGTCGACGACGGGGTGACCACGGTCCTGCCGGGGCACGGGCCGGTGCTGAACGATGCGCAGGGGGCCGTGGAGTTCTACCTCGCGCACCGGGCCAAGCGGCTGGCCCAGGTGGAGACGGCGGTCGAGGCGGGCCACCGTACGGCCGCGGACGTCGTCGCCCACGTGTACGCGGACGTCGACCGCTCCCTGTGGCCCGCGGCCGAGCTGTCCGTACGGGCGCAGCTGGACTACCTGGGGGAGCACGGGCTGGTCTGAGGGCGGCGAGCGGCGTCCCTCGGACGTGTCCTGGGGCGCGAGCGTCCATACGTGAAAGGGCCCCGCACTGATGCGGGGCCCTTTCACGTATGCGCGCTACCGCGCAGCGGTCAGCGCGACCGCTTGGCGAGGCGTTCGACGTCCAGGAGGATCACCGCGCGGGCCTCCAGGCGCAGCCAGCCGCGGCCGGCGAAGTCCGCGAGCGCCTTGTTGACCGTCTCGCGGGAGGCGCCGACCAGCTGGGCCAGCTCCTCCTGGGTCAGGTCGTGCACGACGTGGATGCCTTCCTCGGACTGCACGCCGAAGCGGCGCGACAGGTCCAGGAGGGCCCGCGCCACACGGCCCGGAACGTCGGAGAAGACCAGGTCGGACATCTGGTCGTTGGTCTTGCGCAGCCGGCGGGCGACGGCGCGCAGCAGGGCCGTGGCCACTTCGGGGCGCGCGTTCAGCCAGGGCTGGAGGTCGCCGTGGCCCAGGCCGAGCAGCTTCACCTCGGTGAGCGCGGTGCCCGTGGCCGTGCGCGGGCCCGGGTCGAAGAGGGACAGCTCACCGATGAGCTCACCGGGGCCGAGGACGGCGAGCATGTTCTCGCGGCCGTCGGGGGAAGTGCGGTGCAGCTTCACCTTGCCGTCGGTGACCACATACAGGCGGTCGCCCGGGTCCCCTTCGTGGAACAGGGCGTCACCACGGGCAAGCGTGACCTCGGTCATCGAGGCACGCAGCTCGGCAGCCTGCTCGTCATCGAGCGCCGCGAAGAGCGGTGCGCGCCGCAGAACGTCGTCCACGAGTTCTCTCCTTGTCGACATGCTCCGGGTGACGTAGGTCCCCATCATGCCGGAATGCAAAACAGTGCGATCAATCACAAGGATGCAGGACAGGTGTCCGCCGTCATAAGGCAGGGGGCCGATTGGGGACGCGATTCCTGGTGATCGGGCCGGATGTCAGTGGGTGGCCTTAGGCTGGCCGAGTGTCCAATACGCCGGTGAGAGCACAGGACAAGGGGGCTGGACGAGTGAGCGCAGACCGCGATTCTGCTGTGGGCGAACAGGCGAGCGCGAATGCCGCGAAGCCTCCGAAACGGGACTCCGAGCCGTCCGGGTCCGCTACCGCCAAAAGGGCGCCGACGGGGAAAAAAGCCGGGGTGACGACGTCGGCCGAGGCCGCCGCGCCGGCCTCCGCGGACCCGGCCACGGGGGTCGGGCCAGCCCGCACGAAACCGGCCACCACGAGCGCGCGGACAGCGGCCGCGAAGAAGACCGCCGCGGCTCCGAAGGAGACCAACGCGAAGCAGGCCACCGCGGCTCCGAAGAAGACCACCGCGAAGAAGACCTCCACGGCCGCCAAGAAGACGGCAGCGAAGAAGGCTCCCGCCAAGACTGCCGCCAAAGCCCCCGCGAAGGCTCCCGCCAAGA
>NZ_NHSG01000440.1:0-12098 GCF_020024005.1 Streptomyces purpurogeneiscleroticus | reverse complement strand
CCCCACCGTCTCCCCCGAGGCTGCGCCCGAAGCCGCCCCCGGTGGCCGTCGGGCCGCCCGGCGGGAAGGGCACGGGAACGGCGGCCGGGGCCGGCGGCGTACGCCGAAGAAGTCCGCGCTGCTGACCGTCGCCGTGCCGTCCGTGGCCGCCATGGGCGTGTGCGCCGTGGCCGCCGCCTCCGTCTCCGGTGCGACCGACAAGGACGAGGACACCGCCGTACAGGCCGCTTCGGAAGCCTCGGCGGTGAAGCCGTCGGCCGCGAACAACAAGCTGGACTCCCAGCTCTCCAACCTGACCGCGGACGCGAACGACTTCGCCGACCGTGCCAGTCGTACGCAGGAACGTCTCGACCTGCAGGCCCGGGAGGCCGCCGAGAAGAAGCGGCGGGCAGAGGAGGCGGCGCGCAAGGAAGCGCTGCGGCCGAAGTTCGCGCTGCCGGTCAAGCAGCACGGGCTGAGCGCGCTCTTCGGGCAGGCCGGCGTCAACTGGATGTCGCTGCACTCCGGCATCGACTTCCCGGTCAGTTACGGCACGCCGGTCATGGCCGCGACCGACGGCACGGTCGTCACCAAGTGGAACCCCGCCTACGGCAACATGATCGAGCTCACGGCGCCGGACGGCACCGAGACCTGGTACTGCCACCTGAGCAGCGCCAAGATCCGCTCGGGCACGGTCAAGGCCGGAGACGTCATCGGGTACTCCGGCAATTCGGGCAACTCCACCGGCCCGCATCTCCACTTCGAGGTGCACCCCGACGGCGGCGACGCGATAGACCCGCTGCCGTGGCTGCGCTCCCACGGCATCAACCCGAACTGAGCAGGAGCACACGCAGGCGGCCCGCCCCCGGAGGGGCGGGCCGCCTGCGGTGCGTACGACTGCAGCGCCGCCGCCGACGTACGACTACAGCTTCTCCACCGGCTACAGCTTCTCCACCGGCGCGTACCGCAGCAGCAGCCGCTTCGGCTTCTCGCCGCCGAAGTCGATCGTGGCCTCGGCGTTGTCGCCGCTGCCCTTGACGCCGACGACCGTGCCCAGCCCGAAGCTGTCGTGCGTGACGCGGTCGCCGATCGCCAGCGCGACCACCTGGCGGTCCTTCGCCCGCCGGGTCGCGAAGCCGCTCGGCCCCGCCTTGCTCCGCGAGGAGGAGACGGAGGCGGAGGCCCCGAAGCCGCCGCCGGACAGGCCGGAGGACAGCCCGCCCATGGACGCGGACGGCGTCGCCGGGCCGGTCCGCTTCCACTCGACGTACTCGTCCGGGATCTCCTCCAGGAAGCGGGACTGCGGGTTGTACTGGGGCTGGCCCCAGGCGCTGCGCATCGTGGAGCGGGTGAGGTACAGGCGCTCCTGGGCGCGCGTGATGCCGACGTACGCCAGCCGCCGCTCCTCCTCCAGCTCCTTGGTCTGGCCGAGCGCGCGCATGTGCGGGAAGACGCCGTCCTCCATGCCGGTCAGGAAGACGGTCGGGAACTCCAGGCCCTTCGCGGTGTGCAGGGTCATGAGCGTGATGACGCCCGTGCCCTCCTCGTCCTCGTCGGGGATCTGGTCGGAGTCGGCGACCAGGGCGACCTGCTCCAGGAAGTCGGAGAGGGTGCCGGGGCCCGGGGCGGCAGCCCCTGATGTCTCCGTCTCGGCGCGGTCCTGCTCGAATTCCAGGGCGACCGCCGCCAGTTCCTGGAGGTTCTCGATGCGGGTCTCGTCCTGCGGGTCCGTGGACGCCTGGAGCTCGGCCAGATAGCCCGTACGCTCCAGGACGGCCTCCAGGACGGTCGCGGGGCCGGCGCCGGACTCCACGATGGTCCGCAGCTCCTCCATGAGCGCATTGAAGCGCTTGACGGCGTTCGCGGAGCGCGCGGCCATGCCGTACGCCTCGTCGACGCGGCGCAGCGCCTGCGGGAAGGTGATCTTCTCGCGCAGCGCGAGCGCTTCGATCATGGCTTCGGCGCGGTCGCCGATGCCGCGCTTCGGCACGTTCATGATGCGGCGGAGCGGGACGGCGTCCTCGGGGTTGGCCAGCACGCGCAGGTACGCGAGGACGTCCCGGACCTCCTTGCGCTCATAGAAGCGCACGCCGCCGACGACCTTGTACGGCAGGCCGACCCGGATGAAGACTTCCTCGAAGACACGGGACTGGGCGTTCGTGCGATAGAAGATCGCGACGTCGCCGGCCCGGGTCTCGCCGGCGTCCGTCAGCCGGTCGATCTCGTCGGCGACGAACTGCGCCTCGTCGTGCTCGGTGTCGGCGACATAGCCGGTGATCTTCGGGCCCGTGCCGGCGTCCGTCCAGAGGTTCTTCGGGCGGCGGTTCTCATTGCGCTCGATGACGGCGTTGGCGGCCGAGAGGATCGTCTGCGTGGAGCGGTAGTTCTGCTCCAGCAGGATCGTGGTCGCGTCCGGATAGTCCTCCTCGAACTGGAGGATGTTCCTGATCGTGGCGCCGCGGAAGGCGTAGATCGACTGGTCGGCGTCGCCCACGACGCACAGCTCGGCGGCGGGCACCTCCGCCGTCCCGGGGCCGACCAGCTCACGCACGAGGGTGTACTGGGCGTGGTTGGTGTCCTGGTACTCGTCGACCAGGACGTGCCGGAAGCGGCGGCGGTAGTGGTCCGCGACGTCCGGGAACGCCTGGAGCAGATTCACCGTCGTCATGATGATGTCGTCGAAGTCCAGGGCGTTGGCCTCGCGCAGCCGTGCCTGGTACATCGTGTACGCCTCGGCCAGGGTCTTCTCGAAGCCGTCGGCCGCCGTGCCCGCGAAGGTCTCCTCGTCGATGAGCTCGTTCTTGAGGTTGGAGACCTTGGCGCTGAAGGACTTGGGCGGGAAGCGCTTGGGATCGAGGTCCAGGTCGCGGCAGACCAGGGCCATCAGGCGCTTGGAGTCGGCGGCGTCGTAGATCGAGAACGACGACGTGAAGCCCAGCTTCTTGGACTCGCGGCGCAGGATGCGGACGCAGGCGCTGTGGAACGTGGACACCCACATGGCGTTGGCGCGCGGGCCGACCAGGTCCTCGACGCGCTCCTTCATCTCGCCCGCGGCCTTGTTCGTGAACGTGATCGCGAGGATCTGGCCGGGGTGGACGCCGCGCGCACCGAGCAGATGCGCGATGCGGTGCGTGAGGACGCGGGTCTTGCCGGAGCCGGCGCCCGCGACGATGAGCAGCGCGCCGCCGCTGTGCACCACGGCGGCCTTCTGCTGGTCGTTCAGCCCCTCCAGCAGCGCGGCCGGGTCCACCGCAGGGCGGGCGGCGCCGTCGCGGTAGTACGCGTCCCGCTGCACGGGGGCGTCGAAGCGGCCGCCGAAGAGGTCGTGCGGCACCTCCTCCGCTGCCGGACGGTCCTCGTCCTCGGGAGGCGGCGGCTCCTCGTCCTTGGGGTCGAGGTCCGCCAGGAAGCTGTCGTCAAAGAGGCTGCTCATCGCCCACCGAGTCTAGGCCGCCCCACTGACAACGCGGTCCGGACCGCGGAATTCCGGGGTCGAGGGGCCGCCCGCGGCGGGCGCGCGGAGGATACGGGACCCGCATCGCGCTCACGGACGGACAACAGCACCGGACAATCCGTGTTCACAGTCGGTCGGTCATCGACCCGGACACGATCAGGTCACGGAAATGTATCGGGCAAATCGAACATCAGCCTTCACAGAAGTCACACGAGTTGGCTACCGTGCCGACGGGCAGCCCGCCCCACCGCCCGGCGAAAGCGCCGGCACGGGCCGCCCCGCCGAGTCCGGACCGCCATCCCCACAGCGGCCGGAGCCGGGGACCCACACGTACGACCGGGGTGAATCGGCCGGCACGGAGCGACCCGCACAGGGACCGGTCCGCACAGGCCGTAGGGCACCTTCCGTAGTACGCCGCGACGATGCGGCACACGCCCGAACCCGACAGCTAACCCGGTAGGCGGTCCACGGAAGGAGTCGCCGGCCTTGGCGTCTCATCGCAAGCCGCGCACCCGCATCCTCGCCGTGCCCGCGCACCGCCGTACGGCGGCCGGGCTCACCACCGCGGCGCTCGCCTCCGTCACGCTGCTCACCCAGAGCGCGGACGCGGCCCCCAGCAACCCCAAGCCCTCCATAGAGGAGGTCAAGAAGAAGGTCGACGGTCTGTACCGGCAGGCCGAGGTAGCCACCCAGAAGTACAACGCCGCCAAGGAGCGCGCCGGCACGCAGCGCGAGAAGGTGGACGGGCTGCGGGAGGCCGCGGCCCAGCGGACCGAGAAGATGAACGAGGCCCGGCGCGAGCTGGGCACCTTCGCCTCCGCGCAGTACCGCTCCGGCGGGCTGAGCCCGACCGCCCAGCTGATGCTGGCCCGGGACCCGCAGCAGTTCGTGGACCGCAACCACCTGATGGAGCGGCTCACCGGCCGCCAGCAGGAGGCGGTCGCCGACTACCAGGACCAGCAGGCGCAGGCCGCGCGCCAGCGGGCACAGGCGATCAGCAGCCTGGAGGAGCTGCAGAAGTCCCAGGAGTCGCTGAAGACGTCCAAGCAGGACGTCCAGGACAAGCTGGGCGAGGCCCGGCAGCTGCTGTCCCGGCTGACCGCGCAGGAGAAGGAGCGGCTGGCCGAGCTGGAGCGCAAGAAGCAGGCCGAGGCGCGGCGCAAGGCCGAGCAGCTGGCGCGGGAGCAGGCCGAGCGCGAGCGGCAGGAGCAGCAGGACGGCGGCTCGGACGGTACGAACGGCGGGTCCGGGTCCGGGGGTGATACCGGGTCCGGCACAGGGTCGGGCTCCGGAGTGCCCGACGGTTCGTACGCAACCAAGGCGGAGAAGGCGATCGCCTTCGCCCGCGCGCAGATAGGAAAGCCGTACGTATGGGGCGCGACCGGCCCCACGTCGTACGACTGCTCGGGGCTCACCCAGGCGGCGTGGAAGGCCGCGGGCGTCTCGCTGCCGCGGACGACCTGGGACCAGGTGGAGGTGGGCACGCGGGTCGCGACGGGCGATCTGCAACCCGGTGACCTGGTGTTCTTCTACGACGACATCAGCCACGTCGGGATGTACATCGGCGACGGCAAGATGATCCACGCGCCGAAGCCGGGCACGAACGTACGCGTGGAGTCGATCTACTACATGCCGATCTACGGGAGCGTACGACCGGCCTGAGGCCACAAAGACGAACCGCGCGGCCGCCCCCTCGGGGCAGTCGCGCGGTTCGTACGTTCACCGCGGCCCGGCGGTCCGGGCAGGCGCTCACGTCCAGAGGAGCGCAATGAAGATGTTGACGACCGTGAGCAGGCCGACGAGCCCGAAGAGCGGCTTCTCCACCTTCTCCTCGTCACGCTTCACGTAGACCAGGCCCAGGATCACGATCAGGACGGCGAGCTTGACGCCGATCTTGATGTTGTTGACCGAGTAGTCCTGCATCTGGTTCAGGCCGACCAGGATGACGCCGGTCACCAGCATCGTGATCGCGCCGTGCAGCATCGCGGGCACGAAGCGGGCGGTGCCCGCGCCCATCGCCTTCATCTGCGTGAGGAAGCCGCCGAGCAGCGAGGCGATGCCGATGATGTGCAGCGCGACGAACACATTGATCACTACGTCCATAGTGGTCGATCGTAGCCCCGGCCTCGCTCCCGCCATCGGGCAGGGCTGCCGTCGTCGTTCCGGTCCGTCACCGGTCGGCACCTGTCACCCGGTGGCCGAAAGCGAGCAATCCACGCCGGCAGTGCGGACAAGTAGCGGCAATGCCCCGCCTCATGGCCGCCGGGAGGTTTAGCGTCCTCGTCCAGGCGGTCGGCTCCCCATCGCCGTCGGATCCGCCCCGACGGCCGTCGGCCGCCCCCGCCGAGGTACGGCGGCGGCCCGCTCCCCCTTGTTACGGACCGCCGCCGTACCGCACTCGCAGCACTCGCACGGACCGACCGGAAGCCCTCTCGTGCTTTGCTGTCGCGAGGGGAACGCGGGATAACTGGCGCCACATCAGTAACGAAAACTGATCCAGCACTCCATCAATTCGGCCGCGGAATTCGACCGGACGGTCGGAATTCGGCAAACGTAATCAGCCGCGGTCCGACGCGATCGGACACGATCCTCAATGCAGCCGCGGTACATGGCCGCTCACCACGAACTCCCGCAGCAGATCCATCGCCCGTTTCGGCGCCTCACGGAAGACGCCGTGCCCCGCCCTGGCCAGTACGTGCAGCCGTACGTCCGTATGACTCAGCCGGTGCGCAAAGCGGCGGGCCGCCGACGCGGTCGCCACCGGGTCGTGCTCACCCGCCAATATCATCGTCCGGCACGCCAGCCGGTCCAGCCCGTACCAAGGGTCGAACTCCCGCGCCAGCACCAGCCGGAAGTGGTCCAGCACGTCGTCGTTCCAGCGCACCCGGCGCAGCCGGTCCTGGCCGTCCCCGTCCTGCTGTGAGTACAGCGGCAGGCAGATCCGCTCCCACGCGTCGGTCATCTCGTCGCCCGTGTCCCCCGCCCAGTAGCGCAGCGCGACGTCCCGGGCCTCCGGCCCTCCCAGCCGTTCGAACATCTCCAGCCGTTCGTACGCATCGCCGGGCATCACGCTGTCCAGCACCAGCCCCGCGAACCGGTCCGGGTGCCGGATGGCCGCCAGCAGCGCGATCCAGCCGCCGCTGGACGTACCGACGAGAACGGGCCGTTCGATCTCCAGCGCGTCGCAGAAGTCGATCGCGTCGTCCGCCCACCGGTCCCACGTCCACTGCAGCGGCCCGCTGCGCACGGAACGACCACTTCCGCGCTGATCCAGATAGATGACCTGAGCGAAACCGGCCGCGGCGGAAAGCTCCGGTTTGAACAGGGTGTGATCTGCTCCCGGACCCCCGTGGAGCAGCACGATTGTCGGCCGTTCGGCCATGTCCGGGCCGTCCGTCACCAGTTGAGCCCCCTCCACATCGAAGTAGAGCCGAACACCATCACCGATATGTACCCGCACGGCCCTTGACCTCTCTCAAGTAGCCTGAATTTTGAACGATTCGGGTGGCCCCGGCAGCGTTATGCAAGGGGGCCGAATTCCACCGTCACTATTGCGAAGCTCTCGCAATACGATCGTGTCCGTGGACACAATGACCGAGCACCACCGCGTGCCTGTGGCACGGCCGGAGGTCGTACGCGCCTGGGTGGACGGCTGGGTACGTTCGCGCGGCGCGGACGGCGCGGTCGCGGTACCGGGCGGCTTCCGGATAGCCGTCGGCCGCACGGACCAGGTCGCGCGGTACGTCCTGCCCGCGGCCGACCCCGCGGTGCTGCGCCGCCTGTCCGTCGCGCTCATCACGCCGGGCCTCTGGCTGAAGGTCTGCGCGCCCCGCTCGGCCGTCGAGCCCGCGCTGCCGGCGTCCTGGGAGTTCCGGGCACCGGAGTATCTGATGACCGCCCCACTGGGGAGCGCGTTGCGCACCGGGGTGCGCGACGGGGTGCCCGACGGGCTGCGGGACGGGCTGGTGCCCGGCGCCGCGCCCGCGCCGCCGCCGGATCCGGCCGTGCTGCCCGGCGGGTACGTCGTCGAAACGGTCGCCCAGGGCGACCTCGTCGACGCGCGCGCCTTCAGTACGACCGGGGAGGTGGCCGCCGGCGGCCGGGTCGCGCTGGCCGGCACGGTGGCGGTCTTCGACCGCGTGCGTACGGATCCGGCGCACCGCCGCCAGGGGCTGGGCCGGGTCGTCATGACGGCCCTGGCCGCCCGCGCCGCCCAGCAGGGGGCGACGCAGGGGGTTCTGGTGGCCCGGGACGACGGTCTGTCCCTGTACCGGGCCATGGGCTGGGAGCTCCACTCCCCGGTCACCACGGCGGTCCTCCGTAGACGGGGGGCGCGCTGACTATCCGCCTACGGCGGCGTAAGCGACAAATGCCGCCCAGGCCGCGGGGGCTATCTCGAGACGGGGGCCGTTCGGCTCCGCCTTGGAGTCCCGAATGTGCACGCGGGCCGTGTCTTCGGCGACCTCGACGCATGCCCCGCCCTCGTCGTCGCTGTAGCTCGATTTCCGCCACTCGAGGGCGACCTCAACACAGTTGCCGCCGCCACTGTCGCTGTAACTGGACTTGAACCAGGTCAATCGGGCGTCGCTCATAGCTCGTCAGCCACCCTTTCCAAGTACTTCGCCGACTCTTCCGCGCTGAGGGCCTGCATGCGGATCATGCCATGCCGTTGGGCCAGTACCGTGAGCTTCTCAGCGTCCGTGTGGAGGACGCCGCTCTCCTGCCCTTCCACGTACCCGTAGGACTCGTGATCGGCGCTCTGAAGCAGGACGAAGGGGCCGCTGAGCCCGGGTTGCGCACCGCTCTCGGCAGGGAGGATCTGTACGGACACGTTGCGCAGTCGACCGACCTCCACCAGGTGGAGGAGCTGTTCCCGCATCACCTCGCGGCCGCCCACGAGCGTGCGCAACGCCGCCTCGTAGATCACGAACCCGAACAACGTCTTCGGCCTGGCCGACAACGCCTGCTGGCGCGCGATCCGCGCGTTCACCCGCTCCTCGACCGTCTCGTCGTCCAGCGGCGGGCAGTGGCTGTGCATCAGGGCGCGGGTGTACGCCTTGGTCTGCAGCAGTCCGGGGATCAACAGGGCTTCGAAGGACTGCAGCACGATGGCCTCTTCCTCGAGCGCCATGAAGTCCTGTGCGTACGACCGGTACCGCGCCGGCTTCAAATAGTCGCGTGCCGCCAGCAACATCCCGTGTGCGCCGCACATTTCGTCGGCGATTTCGAGGAGCTTCACCGTGGGACGGCGGCGGCCCTGCTCCATGGACTTCACCGAGTCCTGCGCGTAGCCGGACTCCGTGGCGAGGGCGTCGCGCGAGACGCCCGCGTGATTACGCCACAGCTTGACCTGGTTACCGCAGTAGCGCCACGCGTCCGTCACCGCGTCCACCTCCGGGGGTACCGGCCGGATACAACTGCAGCGGTACCCGGTCCGTCACTCCCCAAGGCTATGAGCAGGCGGTCACTCTGCGGCTATGACCGACGGAACACCTCAAGACATCGAGTGGCGTTTGCCGCGGAGCGCACGGAGTGTCGGGAGGGCGCGTACACTGCTCGCCGCACAGGCGCGGTCGTGGAAAGTACCCGACGAAATCGCGGACACCGCCATCCTGTTGCTCAGCGAGCTGATGACCAACGCGTGCCGGCACGCCCACGTCTCCCCCGGCCGCGAGCTGCGCGCCCGAGCGCTCGTACGGCAGAACACACTCCGTATCGAGGTCGCGGACGCGAGCAGCGCGCAGCCGGAGCCGCGGGACGCCGGGCCCGGCGACGAGTCCGGGCGCGGCCTCGCGCTCGTCGCCGCCCTCGCGGACGCGTGGGGCACCGAGCCCCGCGCGCACCGCATCGGCAAGATCGTGTGGTGCGAGCTCCGGATCCCCGCTGACGAAGTCAGATCAGGCGGCGGGCCGTTGCCCAGCGGGTCAGCTCGTGACGGTTGGAGAGCTGGAGCTTGCGGAGGACCGCCGAGACATGCGACTCCACCGTCTTGACGGAGATGAAGAGCTGCTTGGCGATCTCCTTGTACGCGTAGCCGCGCGCAATCAGGCGCAGCACCTCGCGCTCCCGCTGGGTGAGGCGGTCCAGGTCCTCGTCGACCGGCGGCGCATCCGTGTTGGCGAACGCGTCGAGGACGAAACCCGCCAGGCGGGGCGAGAAGACCGCGTCGCCGTCCGCCACGCGGAAGATCGCGTCGACGAGGTCGGTGCCGGTGATCGTCTTCGTGACGTATCCGCGCGCGCCGCCTCGGATGACTCCGATGACGTCCTCGGCCGCGTCGGAGACGGAGAGGGCGAGGAAGCGGACGGGGCGGTCGGGGTCGGCCATGAGGGGCGCGCACCGGCGCAGTACCTCTACGCCGCCGCCCCCGGGGAGGTGCACGTCGAGCAGGACCACCTCGGGGCGCGTGGCCGTGATGACCGTGACCGCCTGGTCGACGTCCGCGGCCTCGCCGACCACCTCGACGCCGGTCGAGTCCGTCTGACCGATCTCGGCCTGGACGCCCGTACGGAACATCCGGTGGTCGTCGACCAGGACCACCCGCGCCCGCCGGGCGCCCTGTGCTGCTTCCGTCGCGCTCATTCCGCGGCCGCCCTCTCCATTTCCAGTTCCACTTCCGTGCCCCCGTCCGGCGCCGAGCGCAGCCGCGCCGTCCCGCCGTTGCGCTGCATCCGCCCGATGATGGACTCCCGTACACCCATCCGGTCCGCCGGCACGGCATCCAGGTCGAAGCCCGGCCCCCGGTCGCGTACGGAGACGAACACCTTCCGGCCCTCCACCTCGGCGAAGACCTGCACCGCGCCGCCGCTGCCACCGTACTTGGCGGCGTTCACCATCGCCTCGCGCGCGGCCTGCAGCTGAGCGCCGAGCTTTTCGTCCAGCGCGCAGTCGCCGACGACCACGACCTCGATCGGTACGCCGTGCGCGTCCTCCACCTCCGCCGCCGCCTTCCGTACGGCGTCCGCGAGGCGGTCCGGCTCCGCGTCCTCGTCCTTGCCGCGCCCCTCCGGCCTGTACAGCCAGGCGCGCAGCTCGCGCTCCTGCGCGCGGGCGAGACGGGCCACCTCCCGGGGGTCGTCCGCGCTGCGCTGGATGAGCGTGAGGGTGTGCAGTACGGAGTCGTGGACGTGGGCCGCGACCTCGGCCCGCTCCTGCGCGCGGATGCGCATCAGGCGCTCCTCGGAGAGGTCCTGTGTCATGCGGACCAGGTACGGGCCCGCGAGCAGCGCGATGCCGACGACGACGGCGAGCGCGGCCTGGAGCACCGACCCGAGGTTCCGGACGGAGCCCTGGAGGATCACGATGGCGGTGACGCCGATGCCGACCAGGAGGACGCCCGCCGCGCCGCGCACTACGGGGAGCACGCCCTTGCGGCGGCCGATTTCCAGCCACTGGGCGCGGCGGGCGTTGTCGGCCTGGCGCCAGACCAGGGCGACGCCCGCGCCGATCAGCAGGACCGGCCAGAGGTAGGCGTTGGCGCGGCCGAGTTCGAACTGCGAGGCGAGCACCGACGCGCCGATGACCAGCGCGATCAGGGCGAAGATCTGACCCTTGTCGAGGCGGCGGAAGCGGGCACGCCAGCCCTCGGGGCTCACTGGAGAGGGGGACGGCGCGTACGGAGGATGTCCCGCGTGCCGGTGGGTGTCCACGCCGCCGACCCCGAGGGGGACGAAGAACCAGAACGCGGCATACAGGAGCGCGCCCATGCCCTGCGCCACGAAGAGGGCGAGGAAGACGATCCGTACCCAGGAGACGGGCAGCCCCAGATGGCCGGCCAGGCCGCGGGCGACGCCGCCGAGGAGCCGGCCGTCGGCGCTGCGGTACAGGCGCCGCGGTGCCGGCTCTACGGGGTCGGGTGCCGGGGCGTAGGGGCCCTCGGCGCGGGGCGGAACGGTCGTCATGCCCCGATCGTCACATGAGGACGGATGCCGGGGCATCAGGGTCGACCCTGAGGGACCCCTGATCGCTACTTGTAGCGGAAGCCGTCGCGGGCCACCTGGAAGACCTGCTGGTACTTCGGCCACTGGTCCTTCGGCGCCGACAGGTAGATCGCGTACTCGTTCTCGCCCTCCTTGCCGAAGCCGAGGTCGATGGCGCGGAAGTCGCGCACCCGGCCCTGGAAGGTGAACTCCCAGATCGCCGCCGGCTGCCCCCGGAACAGGGTGTCCTGCAGCCGCAGCCGCTCGTACCCCTGCGACTTGCTCCGGAGCTGCTCCTCGACCTGCTCGAAGTGGCGGACGTGATTCGAACTGGCGAAGTTCAGCACGCTGACCTTCAGGCCGACGAGGCCGGTGGGGGCCAGATAGTCGACCTCGTTGCGCTCCGGCATGTACTTGCGGGTCCAGCCGTTCGGCACGGGGAAGGAGACGCCGAGCTCCTTCTCGGTGACGAGGTGGTAGCCCACCGGGACCTTCGGCGGCTTCGGCTTGTCCGCGCCCCCGGAGGCGGAGGCGGACGGCTTGGCCGGCTCGTCGGACGTCCCGGGGATGGCCTTCACGCCGCCGCCGTCCTGCAGCAGGTACAGCACGCCGGCCGCCACCGCGCCGACGGCCACGACGGCCAGCGCACTCCACAGGACGGCGCGCAGGCGGCGGCGGGCGGGCGCCGCGGGCACGCCTACAGGGACGCGGCTGGTGGCTGCGGTGACGGCGGTGGCGGGGTCGCG
>NZ_NHSG01000439.1:0-11856 GCF_020024005.1 Streptomyces purpurogeneiscleroticus | reverse complement strand
GCGACGCCGGTGCCGGTGAGGCGGGCGGTGAAGCCGATGTCGTGGCCGAGCCGCGCGATGCCGAAGTCGCAGATCTTCACCGTGCCGTCCGCTATGCGGACGATGTTCGCCGGCTTCAGGTCCCGGTGCACGACCGCTTGCTCGTGCGTATACGCGAGCGCCGCTGACACCTGGTCGGCGATGTCGACGAAGTCCGGTACGGGCAGCGGATCCCGGCGGTTGTCCTCCAGAAGCTGGCTGAGATTGCGCCCGTCCAGCAGCTCCATGACGATGTACAGAATGCCGTCGTCCTCGCCGAAGTCGTGCACGACGGTGATGCCGCGGTGCTGCAGCCCCGCGGCCACCCGCGCCTCACGCCGGAAGCGTTCCCGCAGCACCCGCATGAACGACGCGTCCTGCTGCTGCCCCAGCGGCTTGAGGCACTTCACCGCGACCTGGCGGCCCAGGGACTCGTCCCGGGCCCGCCACACCTCGCCCATCCCCCCGCGCCCGATCAGATCGATCAGCCGGTAACGGCCGTGGATCAGCCTGCTCTCCCCCATCGCCTGCTGCGCCCCCCGTCGCCGTCGTCACTCCTGTGGCTCCCCCTGAGCACCGTGAGCCCTCAGTATGGCGGCCGGGTGGCACAGCTTGTAGGCCGACGGGCGGGTGCCGGGTCCGAGTCTGGCCACCGCGCGCAGGATGTGTTTCGGGGGCAGCTGCCAGCGCACGGTCGGCGGGACCGCCCGCAGTACGCGTCCCGCGGCGCGCAGCCGCCGGCCGACGGCCGCAGAGGACGGCACCGGCCTGCCGTACAGCTCATGCGCGTACGGAGGGAGCGTCTCGTACGCCAGCGTGGCCACGCGCCGCCACAGCAGCGCGCGTACGGGGACCAGCGGGAGGGGTGCGGGTGGCCGCTGCAGGAAGGCGTCGACAGCTGCTGCCTCCGGAGTGGCGGCCAGCTCGGGCCGCACCTCCTCGAAGTACGCGGCGAGCCCGGCCCGGTCGGCGGGCACGGTGGCGGGGTCGAGCCCCACGAGACGGGCGGCCGTGCGGTTCTCCCGTATGTACGCGTCGCCCGCCGCCCCTTGAAGCGCGTCGGCCGCGGGATGGCCGGAACGGCGGACGACCTCCAGGTAGGAGTCGATCTCGGCGCAGTGCACCCAGAGGAGCAGCCGCGGCTCATCTATGCGGTAGCGCTCCCCGGTGGCGGGGTCGGTGGCGGTCAGCCTCCGGTGGATGCGGCGGACCGCGGCACCGGCCCGCTCGGCGGCCTCGGCGGTCCCGAAGGTGGTGGTGCCGACGAAGCCCGCGGTACGCATCAGCCGTCCCCAGGCGTCCTTGCGGAAGTCGCTGTTCTGCATGACGCCGCGCACCGCCCTCGGGTGCAGCGCCTGCAGGTACAGGGCCCGTACACCGGCGATCCACATCATGGGATCGCCGTGCAGCTGCCATGTCACCGAGTCCGGACCGTAGAGGCCGGGGTCCGCTCCGTAGAGGCCGGGGTCCGCTCCGGAGGGGCCGGGGTCCCCTCCGGTCCCCCGGCCGGGCGCGCCTTCCGTCACCGCGGTACCGCCCTTCAGCCGTACGGGATCATCTGCGTACGCGGGGCATCCCCAGGCCGATCCAGGAGATGATCTCCCGCTGGATCTCATTGTTCCCGCCGCCGAAGGTGAAGATGACGGCCGAGCGGTAGCCGCGCTCCAGCTCGCCGTGGAGCACCGCGCCCGCCGAACCCTCCTTCAGCGGCCCGGCGGCGCCGACCACCTCCAGGAGCCAGGCATAGGCGTCCCGGCGCGCCTCGGAGCCGTACACCTTGACGGCGGAGGCGTCCTGCGGGGTGAGGGCGGCGCGCTGGAGGGCGTCGACCATCCGCCAGTTCAGCAGCTTCAGGGCATCCAGTTTCGTGTGCGTGCGGGCCAGCCGGGTGCGGACCCAGCCCAGGTCGATGACGCGCCGGCCGTCGGCGAGCTTGGTCTCCATGGCCCAGCGCTGGACGTCGTGCAGCGCGCGGATGGCCATCGTGCCGTGCGCGGCGAGGGTGACGCGCTCGTGGTTGAGCTGGTTGGTGATGATCCGCCAGCCCTCGTTCTCCGCACCGACCCGGCGGCTCACGGGGACGCGGACGTTCTCGTAGTAGCTCGCGGTGGTGTCGTGGCCGGCGAGGGTGTTGATGAGGGTGCAGGAGTAGCCGGGGTCACTGGTGGGGACGAGGAGCATGCTGATGCCCTTGTGGGGCGGCGCTTCGGGGTCGGTGCGGACGGCCAGCCACACCCAGTCGGCGGTGTCGCCGTTGGTGGTCCAGATCTTCTGCCCGTTGACGACGTAGCCGTCCCCGTCCCGTACCGCGCGGGTCTTCAGGGCCGCCAGGTCGGTGCCCGCGTCGGGTTCGCTGTATCCGATCGCGAAGTCGATCTCGCCGGAGAGGATCTTCGGCAGGAAGTACGCCTTCTGCTCCTCGGTGCCGTACTTCATGATCGTCGGGCCGACGGTGTTCAGTGCCATCAGGGGCAGTGGCACGCCTGCCTGGGCCGCCTCGTCGAAGAAGACGAACTGCTCCATCGGCGTGAGGCCGCGGCCGCCGTACTCCTTGGGCCAGCCGACGCCGAGCCAGCCGTCGGCGCCCAGGCGGCGGACCGTCTCGCGGTAGAACCGTTTCCGTTCGGCGGGCGCCGCGTACCGCGCGTACGCGTTGTCCGGCACCAGTTGGGCGAAGTAGGTCCGCAGCTCGGCGCGCAGTCGCTGCTGTTCGGGCGTGTATTCGAGGTGCACGGGCCCCTCCCTGTACCGGTCTGACGGCCCGTCGCTGCCGTGGCCTGACGGTCCGTAGGGTCGCCCGCACGGTAGAACGTGTTCCAGTAATACGGAAGGGGCGGACGCGCACCATGTTCCGCGCGCAGCCCACCGGGCTATCTGAGAAGGTCGAGCCATGCTGCGTACCGTCCGGGCGGTCGCCGGCCACTGGACCGCCGCCCTTCCCGTGCTCGCCGTCGTTCTGCTCGCGCTCTCCTGGGGCCGTTCGCTGCCGGGCCCGCTCGTGGCCCTCGTGGCGTGCTTTCTGGCCGGCGCGGTGCTCGCGGCGGTGCACCACGCCGAGGTCGTGGCCCACCGGGTGGGCGAGCCGTTCGGGTCGCTCGTGCTCGCCGTCGCGGTGACCATCATCGAGGTCGCGCTCATCCTCACCCTGATGACCGACGGCGGGGACGAGTCCGCCTCGCTCGCCCGGGACACCGTCTTCGCCGCCGTGATGATCACGTGCAACGGCATCGTCGGGCTGTGTCTGCTGGTGGGGGCCTTGCGGCGGCGGGTCGCGGTGTTCAATCCGGAGGGCACGGGCGCGGCATTCGCGACCGTGGCCACGCTGGCCGGGCTCAGCCTCGTGCTGCCGACGTTCACCACGAGCAAGCCGGGGCCGGAGTTCGCACCCGCGCAGCTGATCTTCGCCGCGCTCGCGGCCGTGGTGCTCTACGGGCTCTTCGTCACCACCCAGACCGTGCGGCACCGGGACTACTTCCTCCCGGTGACCTCGTCCGGCGCGGTGATCGACGCGGACGACCACGCCGATCCCCCCACCCGGCGGACGGCCCAGATCAGCCTGGGCCTGCTGGCCCTGGCGCTGGTCGGCGTGGTCGGGCTGGCCAAGGCGGTGTCGCCGACGATCGAGGCCGGGGTGGCCGCGGCGGGGCTGCCGTCCTCCGTGGTCGGCGTGGTGATCGCGCTGCTCGTCCTGCTGCCGGAGACCATCGCGGCGGTACGGGCCGCCGCCCGCGACCGCGTGCAGACGAGCCTGAACCTCGGGCTCGGCTCGGCCATGGCAAGCATCGGTCTGACCATTCCCGCGGTCGCCGCGGCGTCCATCTGGCTGAGCGGCCCGCTCGTCCTCGGCCTCGGCGCGACGCACATGGTGCTGCTCGCCCTCACCGTGGTCGTCGGCACCCTGACGGTCATCCCGGGGCGGGCAACGCCCCTGCAGGGCGGCGTCCACCTGGCCCTGCTGGCGGCGTATCTGGTGCTGGCGGTCAGCCCCTAGGGGGCTGCGGAGGGGGCTTCGGGCGGATCTTCGCGGCGTCCGGACGCCCTGTTGTGCGTCCCGTCGCGCGCCCTGTCGCGACGCCCCTAGCCGTCCTCATTGCGCGTCCGGCCGGAGTGGCGGCGCAGATGGAAGTGGGGGCCGTGCGGGATGTGCGGGGTGTGCTCGTGGCGCTCGGGGCGGGAGTGCGGCGCGGTCTCCGCCTGGAGGGCCCGCTCGGCCAGCCCGACCGGCACCGCATGCACGTGCCGGCTCTCGCAGTGCGGACAGACCGGCGAGGTCAGCGGGGAGCGCACCCTGCGCCCTTCGATGCGGTACTCCTGTGAGCGCTGGCCCGCGGCGTCGGTGACGATCACGATCTCGTAGCTCTGCTTCCAGGCATGTCCGCATCCGGTGCAGCTGAATGCGTACGTCTGCCGCAGGTCACCCGGTTCGGCCATGGCTCGCTCCCTTGTGGCCGGCGCGCCGCGCCCGGCGCGGCCGCTCCCAGGCAGCCATCATCACGCGCCCGGAGGCGTCCCGCAACGCTCGCGGCGAGCAGCCCTCGGTGCCTCACGGGGCCCAGGCCCCGGGACCGGATGCCCGGTCCCCGCCGGAGGCCACCCCGCCACTGCCGCCCGGCCCGGCGGCCAGTACGTTCTCCTCGACCGAGGGAGACGAGGACACACGATGCGTTATGCCGACGGCCCGGCGGCCGAGTGCGAGATACGGATCGCGGCGGCCGCGCCGCGGGTCTGGGAGCTGGTCAGCGACATCGGCCTGCCCGCCCGGCTGAGCCCCGAACTGCACCGCGTGGAATGGCTCGGCGGCGCCACCGCGCCCGCGCCGGGCGCACGCTTCGCGGGACACAACCGCCACCCGAAGATCGGCGAGTGGCGGACCGTCTCGCAGATCATGACGGTCACCGCCGAGCGCGAGTTCGGCTGGGCCGTCCTGGACACCGGCGGCCGGTTCGGCGCGCCGGTGGAGGACCCTGCGCAGCCCCTCGCGACCTGGTGTTTCGTCCTGGAGCCCGCCCCCGGACACGTCCTCGTGCGGCACTCGGTGCGCATCGGCCCCGGCGCCTCCGGGCTCAGCGTCGTGATCGCCCGTATGCCCGACCGGGAGGAGCAGCTGATCGAGGCCCGCCTCGCCGAGCTGCGCGCGGGCATGGAGGCGACCCTGAAGGGCATCAAGGCACTCGCGGAGGGCTGACAGCCCCGGCACACTGCACGCAGCGACTTTGTGGCGGTTTGTACAAAATCCCGCCCGGGTACTCGACGACCGCTCCGGCAGCAGGCCGGACAGAGCGCATCGGGACCGACCGGGAGGCCGCACATGCCGGACAACGAGCCGCAGGACCAGACACCCACGCCCTCGCAGGCGGAGGGCGAGCGCCAGGGGCCGGAGAAGACACGGGAGCAGCGGGGCGGCCCCGACCGCGGCCGGGACCGCGACGCACCCCGCACGACGCCCTCCCAGGCGGAGGGCGAGGACGAGGACCGCGACACGGAACGCCGCCGGGACCGCTGACGCGGCCACCTCCCCTCCCGGAACCCCCAACTCGGCGTGGTGTCGCGCTACCTGACGGATAGCCGAGGCAATCGCCGGGCAAAGGCACGTTCCAGAAACCGAGTTCGGCAACTCCTGCACCACGGGACGGCTGCCTTGGAATCGCCGCCCACCGCATCGGTCATTTCTCCCCCGGCCCGGAGGGCGGTTACTCGACGGCCTGGTACACAGCGACGGCCGGTGCGCCGTGTTCGGAGGAGAACAGGTGGTTGTCCGCGTAGTTGCCGTTCGAGTCCTCGTTGCGGTGGCTGTTGGTGCCGACGATCTGCGGCGCGCTGACCAGGTTCTTGACCATCGGGCCGCCGGACGCGCCGCTGCCCATGTCGCAGTCCATTTGGAGCCGCTCGTCCAGTGGGTTCCACTCGGAGGCGTCCACGGTGTCGCCGGCGCAGTACATCTGGTCCTCGCCGGTGAAGTCGCTGTCCGGCCGGTCGTAGCCGCGGCCGGGGTAACCGAGGGAGAAGACGAGGTCGTTGTCCGGGGAGTTGGAGCGGAACTCGTACCCGTAGGCGCCGACCTCGTCCTGAAGGTAACCGCGCTGCGCGTCCTTCTTGACGACCATGGCGCCCATGTCCGCGTAGCGGAAGTCCGGTTCGTCGATCCACTGATCGGGGACGACGGCGTAGTCCTTCACCCACCCGCCGTACGGGGCGTCGCCGCCCTCCGAACCAGGCAGGAAGATGCTGTTCTTGGTCCAGCCGCCGCTCTTCTCGTCGTAGAGGCAGTGCGCGGCGGTCCACAGCGTGGAGCGGTTCTCGTGTGTGATGACGGACGCGGTGCACCGTGCGGGCTTGCCGTTGGCCTGCTGGAACAGGAGGAGGCCGGTCTGCCGCCACGGCCACCGGTGCGGGAACGGCGTGCGCAGCGACCGGGACAGCTCGGGGTCGTCGGCCGCCCGCGCGTGGTCGTCCGCGCTCCCGGTGGCGTCCTTCGGGAGCGTCGGGCCCGCGGAAATCGACACGTCGGGCAGGTCGGCGCCGCCGGCCGGGGTGCTCTGCTGCTGCGACGAGGGCGCGTGGGCGGTGCCCGCGTCGGCGGGGTTGGCCATGGCCTCGGCTCTGCGCTCGGGGGTCCAGTAGGCGCGTACCGTACCGGGCTTGGCGGTGTCACGGTCGATCTGTACTCCGGGAAGGCGGCTGCCCTCGCCGGCACCGGGCCCGGCGGCCTGTGCGGTGCTGCCGAGGGCGCCCAGTAAGACTGAGGCGGCCATGGCAGCGACGGCGATCCTGATGCTTCCGGCTGGTCTCATGCCGCGAGGAGATCACGCCCACGGCTTGTCATGAACGGGACAAAAGCGGCAGGGCTCATTCCGTCCGCATTCTGGCCGACTGCCGGGGGTTGACAGCGCCGGGCCATGAACGAGGCCGGGCCATGAACGAGCCACCGCTCCCCCACCGTACGCAACCGTCCGTACGCGACCGTCCGTACGCAACCGCCCGTACGCAACCGTGCCCGAGGCCGCTCAGAAGAGGCCATTCGGCAGAGTTGTCACGGAAAGCCATACCCACGGGTTCACGCGTTGCGAGGGTTTGTCGGTGCTCCGTGACCAAATACCGGAATTCCGTCAGTAACACGTCAGGACGCGTACGTTTTTCCCGCTCCAGCGGGCACCTGGTTTCTGGCGCGCCCCGGAGGACCCCAGCTCCTCAAGGAGGAAATGCCATGTCAGACGTCTCACCGGCCGAAGAGCCGGAAACGCGTGGCCAGGGCCGGGCGGGAGCACTGTACGTACCCGTCCGGCCCGGGCCTGCCGGATACGCGGCCCGCCTGTTCCGTACGCCGCTCGGCGAACGTACCGCCGTCGGCTTCACCACCCTGCACCAGTTGGTCAGCACGCTCGGCCCCGGCCAGGCGTGGATCAAGCTCTCGGAGCCGGCCCTGCGGGCCCTGACCACCCCACTGGGCATCACACGTCTCCTGCTGGACCCCGCGCTCGCGGCCTCCACCGCGGCACCGAGCGCAGTCGCCGGGGCTCCGCGGCTCCCCCTCACCATCCGGCGCGGCGGTGCCCGGAGGCGCTCGGAAGTGACCACGACGCTGCCGAAGCGCTCGGACATGGCCACGGCACTGCATGCGATCGCCATCCGTCAGCATCTCGTGAAGACCGGCACCGCGCGCTGAGCGCCCCGGCGCCCGGTGGTCCTCCGGCGGATTCTCCCGCGGGTTGTCCCGCGGGAGGGCCGCCGGAGAGCCGTCCCCTCGGGCAGAATCCACCGCATGAAGTACGTGTTGCTGATCTGCGACGACGAGACGGCCTCACCCACCAACGAGGAGCTCGCGGCGGATCCCGCGCACCGGGCGTGGCTGGCCGATCTGGAACGGCGTGGTGGCGCACTCGTAGGAGCGCGGCTGCGTCCGGTCGTGGACGCGACCACGGTTCGGGTCCGCGAGGGCGAAACCCTGGTATCGGACGGGCCGTTCGCCGAGACCAAGGATTTCGTCGGCGGTCTCGTGATGGTGGAATGCGCGCATCTGGACGAGGCGATCGAGATCGCCGCCGGTCATCCGTACGCGCGGTGGGGCGGGATCGAGATCCGCCCCGTCTGGGAATGACCGCGCCCCACGGCCGGGTTCGGGCGGCGGTCGAGGCGGCCTACCGGGACGAGTGGGGCCAGGTCGTCGCGACCCTGATCGGGCTGACGGGGGACTGGGACCTGGCCGAGGACTGCGCGCAGGACGCGTTCACCGCCGCGTTGGGCAGCTGGCCGCGCGACGGCGTTCCGCGCCGGCCGGGCGCCTGGCTCACCACGGCGGCCCGCAACCGCGCGATCGACCGGCTGCGCCGCGACGCCGCGGGCGCGGCGAAGCTGCGCCAACTCGCCGTGCTGGCACGCGACTCGGAGCAGCCGCCGACGGGGTCGCCGAGGGAGGACATCCCGGACGAGCGGCTGCGGTTGATCTTCACCTGCTGCCATCCGGCGCTGCCGTTCCCGGCCCGGGTCGCACTCACCCTGCGTACGCTGGCCGGCCTGAGTACCGCCGAGATCGCCAGGGCCTTTCTGACCACCGAGCCCACGATGGCGCAGCGCCTGGTCCGCGCCACGCGCAAGATCCAGGAGGCCGGGATCCCTTACCGGGTCCCGCCTGCCGAGCTCCTTCCGGAACGTCTCGCCGCCGTCCTCGCGGTGCTCTACCTGATCTTCAACGAGGGGTACGACGAGGACCTCAACGAGGGTCATTGCAAGGGCTGGGACGAAGGCTACGACGAGGGCTGTGACGAGGACGACGTACGGCGGGGCCTGGCGGCCGAGGCCATCCGGCTGGCCCGGGTCCTGGTCCGGCTGCTGCCCCGTGAACCTGAGCCGCGCGGGCTGCTCGCGCTGATGCTGCTGCACGAGGCCCGGCGCGCGACGCGTACGGTCGACGGCGTGCTGGTCACGCTGGAGGACCAGGACCGTACCCGGTGGGACCGGGCGCTGATCGCCGAGGGAGTGACGACGCTCGGCGAAGCGCTGGCGATGCGGCGCGCGGGGCCGTACCAGCTGCAGGCCGCGATCGCCGCCTGCCACGCCACCGCGCCGGACGCGGCGAGCACGGACTGGCCACAGATCGCGACGCTGTACGCGGAGCTCAGCCGGCTGGTGTCCTCCCCGGTCGTGGAGCTCAACCGTGCCGTCGCGGTCGCGATGGCACACGGGATTCCGGCCGGCCTGGCACTGGTCAACGAGCTGACGGCGTCGGGCCGGCTCGACCGGTATCACCTGCTGCCCGCGACCCGGGCCGATCTGCTCCGCCGGGCCGGCCGGGCCGCCGAGGCCAGGGCGGCGTACGAGGAAGCCCTGAAGCTGGCGCCGACCGAGCCCGAGCGCCGCTATCTGACCAACCGCCTCCGCGCGCTCTGAAGATTCCTGAGAATTTCCGTGCCGCCGATGTCGATCCGGGGCGGCGCCCTTCGTCGGTGGGGTGACAGTCCACCAGGACGACGGTCCACCGTGGCAACAGCCCACCGTGGCATCAGTCCACCAGGACGACA
Source organism: Streptomyces purpurogeneiscleroticus (assembly GCF_020024005.1). Taxonomy (NCBI): domain Bacteria; kingdom Bacillati; phylum Actinomycetota; class Actinomycetes; order Kitasatosporales; family Streptomycetaceae; genus Streptomyces; species Streptomyces purpurogeneiscleroticus. Next base: position 2,323 of record NZ_NHSG01000439.1, on the reverse strand, counting down.
GTCCACCGGGAGAAGGGGAATCTCATGACCATCGATCCGAACGCAGCCGCGCCCGAGGTCGTCGACCGGGGCACCTGGCAAGCCGAAGTGGATGCGCTGCGTACCCGGGAGAAGGCGCACACCCGCGAGGGCGACGCGATCGCTGCTGCCCGCCGGCGGCTGCCCATGGTGGAGGTGGACCCGGCCATCACGCTGACGGGGCCGAGCGGGCCGGTCACGCTGCTGGAGACCTTCGAGGGCCGCCGACAGCTGATCGCCTACTACTTCATGTGGCACGCCGGGCGGCCCGCCGCCGAGCAGTGTGAGGGCTGCACGTTCTTCACCTCGCAGGTGCGCGAACTGTCGGCGCTGCATTCCCGCGACGTCACCTACGCCACGTTCTGCCAGGGCCCGTACGAGGAGAGCGTCCGCTACCGCGACTTCATGGGCTGGGACATGCCCTGGTACTCGGCCCAGGATTCCCTGGACGCGCTGCTGGCCGGCCGGGGGCCCTTCGTGCTGGCGTGCTATCTGCGGCAGGGCGACCGGGTGTTCGAGACGTACTGGACGACAGGCCGCGGCGTCGAAGCCATGGACAACAGCTATGCGCTGCTGGACAGGACGGTCTACGGACGGCAGGAAGGCTGGGAGGACTCACCCGCAGGCTGGCCGCAGCGGTGGACGGGCACGGACGATCCGCTGAGCGCCGACGGCCGCCCGCTCGCCCAGTGGTCACGTCTGAAGGCCGGGGGCTGCTCCGACGACCTCGGCACCGCCGAGCGCTGACAGCCGCGCACGGGACGTCAGCCCGATGAGGTACCGCACGGTGGCGGGAGTCCCGGAACTCCTTTCGGCGTGATCCGTGCACGGCGGTGACGGGGCAGCCACTGCTGGAGGCCACCCTCGATGAACCGGGTGACCGGCGGTCTCCCGCAAGGTCTGGGCGGAGAGACCGCTGGACCCCAGGTGGGCAGGATCCACCAAACCGCATATATCTGCGCGAAAGAACGGTTCTGCATGGCGCCACCCGAACGAGGGACGTGAAACTCCTGCAACCCGGACCGGCCGAGCGCGCGCTGCCTACCGGATATGGGTGAGTCGGTGCCCATCGTCTCCGCGTGCGGGTGGGATTGGGTCGACTCGGCGGAGTCAAGACGGCGGATGTGCTGCCGTGGCGGTGGCCGGCGCGGTCCCACCCGCGTTTCCCTTCTTCTTTCGCTGCGGTTCCCCGCCGCAGTGCGGGGCGAGTACGGACAGCATCTGCCGGGTCTCCACCAGCAGCTCCCCGCTGACCGCGGCAGCGGGGCCGGTCTCCTCGCCGAAGGCGTCGGCCAGGCTGTCGTAGTAGCGCCAGGCATCCTGTGCGGCCCGTTTCTGCCGTTCCCGGGCCGACGCCTCGCCATCGCTCTGGTCGAACAGGTCGGCTTCGGCCGCGCAGACCTCGGCCGTCCGTTCGGCCAGTACCGCGTACCGGTCGAGGAACGCGGGGGCGGGGCGGGCGAGGTTGCTGTCCTCGCCTGTTGTCCTGACCAGCGTCCGGGTAATGACCGTCAGGTGCTCGGCGATGTCGTGCCAGCGGACGTCCTCCGACTCCGGTGGGGGCTGCGGGCCCCTCCGGCGCAGATTCCAGGCCGGGTTGAGGCGCAGGCTCTCGTTGGTCCACTGCCGCGCGTCGGCCAGCGAGCGCAGGATCGGCTGGAGGCGCCGGGCGCGGTCCCGCCACTCCTCGGCCTCGGAGGAGTCCCAGTCGTCGCGCAGCCCCTCCGCCATGTGCCGCAGCAGGCCGGCGCTGTCGCGCGGCAGGCGCTGCAACTGGTCGTACACGGAACGCAGATGAACGGGCGGGAAGACGAAGGCATTGACGCTGATGCCGATAACGGCGCCGATGCAGGTCTCCAGCAGCCGGTGGCCCACCTCGGTCAGCGAGTACGCGCCGTAGGTGATGACGAACAGCGCCGTCGTCGATCCGTAGACGCCCTGCGCGCCGAAGCGGCGGTAGGTGCCCACCAGGGCCAGCACCGGCAAGGCAATGATCATGGCGCCCAGGGTGCTGCCGCCCACCAGGGCCATCGCCAGGGACGCCCACACGGCACCGATGACAATCACGGATATCTGCTGCAGGCCGGAACGCAGGGAACGGTAGACCGTGGCGTCGACCAGGGCGAGCGCCGTCCACGGCGCCATCAGCGCCAGTGGCGCCTGCAGCCACCACCCGGCCAGCGCCCACGCGGCAATCGCGGCACCGGCCATCTTCAGCGCCTGCACCATCGTGTCGCGCTCCGGGCCCGTACCGCGTATCGCGTACCGGACCGTCCGCCCGACCGCGGCCGCCTCCCACCCCAGC
>NZ_NHSG01000438.1:0-12106 GCF_020024005.1 Streptomyces purpurogeneiscleroticus | reverse complement strand
CACCACCGCGCCCCTCGTCACCGCCGCGGCCTGCGCGCTGCTGGCCGCGGGCGTCGGGGCCCGGCCCGAGCTGGGCGTCTGGCTGCTGCTCGCGCCGGTCGCGGTGCTGCTGGCGACGGTCGACGCGGCCGTGCACCGGCTGCCGGACGTGCTGACCCTGCCGGCGGCCGGCGCCACCGCCGCGCTCCTGGGGGCCGCCGCGCTGCTGCCCGGCCACCGCGGGTCCTGGACCGGCGCGCTGCTGGGCGGACTCGCGCTGGCCGCCGCGTACTTCGTCCTCTTCCTGATCCGGCCCGACGGGCTGGGCTTCGGCGACGTCAAGCTGGCGCTGACGCTGGGGATCGCGCTGGGCTGGTACGGCTGGACCGTGCTCTTCCTCGGTGCCTTCGCCGGCTTCGTGCTGGGCTCGGTGTACGGGATCGGGCTGCTGCTCGCGCGGCGCGCGGACCGGAAGTCCGCGATGCCCTTCGGTCCGTTCATGGTCCTCGGCACGCTTCTCGGCCTGCTCCTTGGGGGATACGGCACGTCCTGACCGGTATGTGCCCTATTGTCGTTTCCGCACCGCCCGCGGCGATCAGCTGGAAGCGCATCACCCGGGCCGCCCGTTCCCACCGCCGGGGACGGCAGGGCCCGCGGGGACGAGCCACCAGCCGGTCCGCGGCACGGCGGCGCGCCGCTGTCCGGCAAGGCAGGACCGAGGACCTGAGGATTGGGGGCCGCGGAGGACCGAGACGGAACGATCCCACGACGACCGGTGAAGTCCGTTACGAAGACCGGAAAAGTCCGGTCATTGCCTCGCGCTCCGGGTGCGCCGCGCCGCACTCGGGGCGCTTCCCTTTTTCCGCGGGCCTTCCGCGGCCGGCCCGCGATCCCGTCAAGCCGGCGACCGTACGGGTGTCGCTCCTGCGGGGTATCCGTGACCGGCGGGACGAGAGGTCCGTCACGCTCGCCGCGTGACGGAGGGGGACAGGTCCGACACCGTACGGAACAAGATCATTAAGGCCACGGGCCCGCCATGGGGCGGGTGGTGGTACGTGAATTCAAGATCATTTCGGGAATTCGCGCACCGTTCCGGCGCCCCCGCGACACCTTGATCAACTCCGTGACACGCGGGCTGACCGCCGCTGATGCGCGCAGCACGCCCCAACGGGGGTTATGGTGGAAACCCCCCCTCGGGCCGGTCCGTATCCCCCCCACGGACCGGCCCGCTTTTTTGTTCTGTGCGGCCTACCGCCGCGCCCAGATGTTGACGCCCTCCGTCGAGGTCGCGAATTCATCGATCTCGGCCAGCTCCGCGTCGGTCAGCTTGTCGCCGCCGAGCGCCGCGACATTCGCCTCCAGCTGCGCCACGCTGCTCGCGCCGATCAGCGCCGAGGTCATCCGCTCGTCCCGCAGCACCCACGACAGCGCGAGCTGCGCCAGCGACTGGCCGCGGCGCTTTGCGATCTCGTTCAGGCCGCGCAGCCGCCGCACGACGTCCTCGGAGAGCAGGCCCGGGTCCAGCGACTTGCCCTGAGAGGCGCGCGAGCCCTCGGGGATGCCGTGCAGGTACTTGTCGGTGAGCATCCCCTGGGCCAGCGGCGCGAAGGAGATGCAGCCCATGCCCGCCGCCTCCAGGGTGTCCAGCAGCCCGTCGTCCTCGGTCCAGCGGTTGATCATGCTGTACGAGGGCTGGTGGATCAGCGCCGGTACGCCCATTTCCCGCAGAATGCGGGCCGCCTCGCGGGTCTGCGCGGAGTTGTAGCTGGAAACGCCCACATACAGCGCCTTGCCCTGCTGCACCGCGGAAGCCAGCGCGCCCATCGTCTCCTCGAGCGGAGTGTCCGGGTCGAATCGGTGCGAGTAGAAGATGTCGACGTAATCGACGCCCATCCGCCGAAGCGACGCGTCCAGCGACGAGAGCAGGTATTTCCGGGAACCCCATTCTCCGTACGGACCGGGGTGCATCAGATATCCGGCCTTCGTGGAAAGGATCATTTCGTCCCGGTAGGACCGGAAGTCCTGTGCGAAGATCTTGCCGAAGTTCAGCTCCGCCGAGCCGGGCGGCGGGCCGTAGTTGTTCGCCAGGTCGAAGTGGGTGACGCCCAGGTCGAAGGCGCGCCGCAGGATCGCGCGCTGCGACTCCAGAGTCCGGTCGTCGCCGAAGTTGTGCCAGAGCCCGAGAGAGATCGCCGGGAGTTTCAGGCCGCTGCGGCCCGTACGGCGGTACTCCATGGAGTCGTAGCGCGAATCTGCCGCGCGGTAGTCAGAGGTGCCAGTCATGACCATCTCCTTATCACGGAGTTGTGACACACCTGATTGGGTCATTGCGACTCCCGAGACGTAAAGTTGCGGACTTGAGGCGACGGGGGCGACCGCCAAATAGGCACGGAGGGGCTGGACCACACATGCTGCGATCTTCCGGGATGGGTATCCCGTATCCCCCTGTTGTGCGGGAGTTCGTGTACAAGCTGTACGAGCGCCGGGTGGAGCGCCGGCTGGACCACTCCCAGGTGCCCAAGCACATCGGCGTCATCCTGGACGGCAACCGCCGCTGGGCCCGCGCCGATGGTCTGACCACCGAGCAGGGGCACCAAGCGGGCGCGGCGAAGATCGAAGAGATGCTCGGCTGGTGCGAGGAGACCGACGTCCAGGTCGTCACCCTGTGGATGCTCTCCACGGACAACCTCGACCGGCCGGAGAAGGAGCTGAAGCCGCTCCTCGGCATCATCGAGAACACCGTGCGGCGGCTCGCGGCCGACGGCCGCTGGCGGGTGCACCACGTCGGCAACCGCGACCTCCTCCCCGCCGGCACGCAGCAGGTGCTGAAGGAGGCCGAGGAGACCACGGACCACATCGGCGGCATCGTCGTCAATGTCGCGGTCGGCTACGGCGGCCGGCAGGAGATCGCGGACGCGGTCCGCTCGCTGCTGCTGGACGAGGCCGGGCGCGGCGCCTCGGTCGAGGACATCGCCGAGACCGTCGACGTCGAGAAGATCTCCGAACACCTGTACACCCGCGGCCAGCCCGACCCGGACCTGGTGATCCGCACGAGCGGCGAGCAGCGGCTGTCCGGCTTCATGCTGTGGCAGAGCGCCCATTCGGAGTACTACTTCTGCGAGGTCTTCTGGCCCGCCTTCCGCAAGGTCGACTTCCTGCGCGCACTGCGGGACTACGCCTACCGGCACCGGCGGTACGGCGTCTAGGACACCTCCCTCAGGGGACGACGACGGCCTGTCAGGGACGGGGCCGGGGACGTCACATGGGGCCTGCCGCTCACCGGTAACCACGAATTCACTGGCCGTGCGTCATATGCCGGGGCATGGCAGCAGGTGTTCGCGGGAATATCCCTTCCAGGACGGCACCCGAAAAGCCAGGTCCAGTGGGTGCCGCTCTGCAGCGGGCGGCATGCCGCCGTCCGCCCGGGAGGCCCTTTGCGCATCACGGACGATCGTGCGGACCGCACGGCCGACGCGGAGGGCCGGTGCCCGGCCCGCGCATCGCGGCCCGAGCCCGGCTCCATCCCCCGCGACGCCGTCGCACCCCGACCTCATCCGAGGGGGTTCGTCCACCCGTGGTGAACAGCAAGCAGCGCCGTGAGGCCGACCGGCGCACCTACGTCCTCGACACCAGCGTCCTGCTGGCGGATCCAGGCGCCATGGCCCGCTTCGAGGAGCACGAAGTCGTGCTGCCGGTAGTAGTGGTCACGGAGCTGGAAGCCAAGAGGCACCATCCCGAGCTCGGTTACTTCGCCCGGCAGGCACTGCGCCTGCTGGACGACTACCGCGTGCGGTACGGCCGCCTGGACGCCCCCATCCCGATCGGCGAGGTCGGCGGCACGCTGAGGGTCGAACTGAACCACTCCGATCCGGGGGTCCTGCCCGCCGGCTACCAATTGGGGGACAACGACTCGCGGATCCTCGCCGTGGCGCGCAACCTCCAGGCCGAGGGGTACGACGTCACGGTCGTCTCCAAGGACCTGCCGCTGCGCATCAAGGCGTCCTCGGTCGGCCTGCTGGCGGAGGAGTACCGCGCCGAGCTGGCGATCACCGACTCCGGCTGGACCGGCATGGCGGAGCTGACGGTCTCCGCGGAAGAGGTCGACGACCTCTTCGCCGTGGAGAGCGCGTACCTTCCCGAGGCCGCGGAGCTGCCCGTGCACACGGGGCTGGTGCTCCAGTCCGAGCGCGGCAAGGCGCTCGGCCGGGTCACGGCCGACGGCCGGGTGCGGCTGGTGCGCGGCGACCGCGAGGCGTTCGGCATCCACGGCCGCAGCGCCGAGCAGCGGATCGCGCTGGATCTGCTGCTCGACCAGGAGGTCGGGATCGTCTCGATGGGCGGCCGGGCCGGCACGGGCAAGTCGGCGCTGGCGCTCTGCGCGGGCCTGGAGGCCGTACTGGAGCGCCGGCAGCACAGAAAGGTGATGGTCTTCCGGCCGCTGTACGCCGTCGGCGGGCAGGACCTGGGGTATCTCCCGGGCACCGAGGCCGAGAAGATGGGCCCGTGGGCGCAGGCCGTCTTCGACACCCTCACGTCGGTGACATCGTCCGATGTCATCGAGGAGGTGGTGGGGCGCGGGATGCTGGAAGTGCTGCCGCTCACCCACATCCGCGGCCGGTCGCTGCACGACGCGTTCGTGATCGTCGACGAGGCCCAGTCCCTGGAGCGGAACGTCCTGTTGACCGTTCTGTCCCGTATTGGCGCCAATTCGCGCGTCGTGCTCACACATGACGTCGCGCAGCGCGACAACTTGCGGGTCGGGCGGTACGACGGCGTGGTCGCGGTCGTGGAGAAGCTGAAGGGGCATCCGCTCTTCGCGCACATCACACTCAACCGCTCGGAGCGGTCGCCGATCGCGGCCCTGGTGACCGAAATGCTGGAGGACGGGCGTATCTGATCCTTTATAGGTTCCGCGCCCTGAATGAGGAGGTCGGCGCGGCTCCGACCCGTTGTGTGACCTGCGCCGTCCGGCGAAGCCAGAGAGCCTAGCCGGGCGGCGTCGGCGCGCGCGGAGATATCCGGAAACTCCATGGCGTAAACGGGGTGTGAGCTTTCACACCCGGCTGAGAATTGATTCCACGCGTCCGCTTCGGGCAGAGTCTGGGACCTGTCAGGCCCCGCATGCGGCACTTTGGCACCCCCAGCGGTGCAGAACCACAGAACTGAAAAGCGTTCGCCGTATGCCGCCCGAGCACCACGCGGACCCCCGAGGGGGGAAGCACCGGGCCAGTGCCTCCTGTGACCAGCCGACCCCACCCGCACTTCGGGGACGGAGCAATACGGAGGACAGCGCCAGGGGCAAGATTGCGTCCGCGATGGTCACCTACGCGGACGACGCTGGAAGGAAATCGTGTGAGCCGGATCTCGGTCCGGGGATTCGCCGTGGCCTCCGCCACCGCGGTCACCACAGTCGGCGCCGTCGTCGGCGTCGCGTCGGGCAGTGAGCCGGGCTCGGTCGCCAACACCGAGGCCGCCGCCGCCGACACGACGATCGCCGACATCCCCATGGGCCAGCAGGCCCAGGTGGAGACGGCGTCCCTCGTGCAGCAGGCGGATGACCAGTCCACCCAGGCGAACGCCGCCGCCCTGAAGTCCGCCCAGGAGGCGGCCCGCAAGGCGGCAGCAGAGAGCGCACAGGCCAAGAAGGACGCGGCCGAGCGGCAGCTCGCGGCAGAGAAGCAGGCTGCCAAGGAGCGTGCCGAGGCCAAGGAGCAGGCCGCCAGCCGCTCCGCCGAGCGCGGCGCTCTCGGTGACATCGCCGTCAAGGCTTCGTACACGATCGCAGAGACCCAGGCGATGGCCCGGCAGGCGATGCCGGCCGACCAGTTCCAGTGCTTCAGCAACATCGTGGACCACGAGTCCGGCTGGAACTACAAGGCCGTCAACGCCTCCTCGGGCGCATACGGTCTGGTCCAGGCGCTCCCGGGCTCGAAGATGGCCTCCGCGGGTTCCGACTGGCAGACCAACCCGGCCACCCAGATCAAGTGGGGTCTGAGCTACATGAACGACCGCTACGGCAGCCCCTGCGGCGCCTGGTCGTTCTGGCAGGCCAACAGCTGGTACTAGACCGGCTCGCCGTACAGCGACGCGAAACCCCCGACCGCACAGGGTCGGGGGTTTCGCGCTTTCGGCACAGGTAACGTCGTCCCGACAGTGACGGGGACCGAGGGGGGAAGAGGAAGCGACATGTCCAGACTGCCTCAGTGGGTCGGCGGCGCGGGGGCCGGCCTGACGCGGCTCGCCGCGCGCCTGGAGGAACGGCGCCGGCGTACGGAGGCCGCGGCGGCCGACGGCGAAGGCCGGCTGGGGCACGGCGCGCTGCGCGGCCACCCGGTGCCGCCCATGCCGCTGGAGCCGCCTGTCGTGCCCGGCGGTACCCCTTCGGAGACCGAACGGCCCGCCGGTACCCCTTCGGAGGACGAGGGCACCACGCGCGCCACGGACGCCTCTGGCGCCACAGAAGCCGCTTCTGCCGCCCCAGCACCCTCGAAGCCCTCAACGCCCCCTCAGGAGGCCGCCGGGGACGCTGTACCGGCGTCCGTGCCCGCGCCGCCCGCGTACGCGCCCGCCGTGCCGCCCAGACCCGAGCCCGTGGACGCGGTGCCGTGGGGGATACGGGTCGCCGCGGAGGCGGGCTGGCGGCTGCTCGTCCTGGCCGCTGCCGTGTACGTCGTCGCGCGGGCCATCACCGGCATCCAGCTGGTGGTGCTGGCGTTCGTCGCGGCGCTGCTGATCACCGCGCTGCTGCAGCCGACCGTGGCCTGGCTCAAGCACCGCGGGCTGCCCAGGGGCCCGGCCACGGCCATCACGTTCATCACCGGCTTCGTCATCATGGGCCTGGTCGGCTGGTTCGTGGTCTGGCAGGTCATGGACAACATCGACTCGGTCTCCAGCCGGGTCCAGGACGGCATCAGCGAGCTGAAGGACTGGCTGCTGAGGAGCCCGTTCCATGTGACCGAGGGTCAGATCAACGACATCGCGAAGAACCTCCAGGACGCGATCGGCTCGAACACCGAGGAGATCACCAGCGCGGGCCTGGAAGGCGTCACGGTCGTCATAGAGATGCTTACCGGCATCCTGCTGGCGATGTTCACCACGCTGTTCCTGCTCTTCGACGGGCGGCGCATCTGGGAGTGGCTGCTGAAGCTCGTGCCGAGCGCGGCGCGCGAGGGCGTGGCGGGGGCCGGGCCGCGGGCCTGGCGGACGCTGACCGCGTATGTGCGGGGCACGGTGATCGTGGCGCTGATCGACGCGATCTTCATCGGCATCGGGCTGTACTTCCTGAACGTGCCGCTCGCCGTGCCGCTCGCGGTGTTCATCTTCCTCTTCGCCTTCATCCCGCTGGTGGGCGCGGTGGTCTCGGGCGCGCTGGCGTGCGTCGTCGCCCTCGTCACGCAGGGCGTCTTCACGGCCCTGATGGTCCTGGTGGTCGTCCTCGCCGTCCAGCAGATCGAGGGCCACATCCTGCAGCCCTTCATCCTGGGCCGCGCGGTGCGGGTGCACCCGCTGGCCGTCATCCTCTCGGTGGCCGCGGGCGGGCTGATCGCGGACATCGGCGGCGCGGTGGTGGCGGTGCCGCTGGTGGCCGTCACGAATACGGTGGTGTCGTACCTCCGGTCGTACGCCCAGGAACAGGCCCTCCGGCGATCACCGGCGCCGTCCCGGGACGCCGACGGCTGACCGCCGTGGGTGGCTGATCCTGTCGCCCGGCTCTCGCGCCGCGCGGGTTGCTCGCGCAGTTCCCCGCGCCCCTGAAGGGGCGCGGGGAACTGCGCGAACGGCCACGACGGTGGCGCGCCCGGCAACCGGCAGAGCCCCTCCGGCGGGTCGCCGGGCCGGGACATGCGCAAGGCCCCCGCGGACATCGCGTCCGCGGGGGCCTTTTCGCGTGGGTGCGGCCGGTTCAGCCGGCCAGCGTCGCTTCGGCGTCCAGCGTGGCGCCGACCGCCTGCAGGACGGCCGCGATCTTGACGGCCTCCTGGATGGTGTCGCGCTCGACACCGGCCTTGCGCAGGACCTGCTCGTGCGAGTCCAGGCACATGCCGCAGCCGTTGATCGCGGAGACGGCCAGCGACCACAGCTCGAAGTCGACCTTGTCGACACCGGGGTTGCCGATGACGTTCATCCGCAGACCGGCGCGCATCGTCCCGTACTCGGGGTCCGACAGCAGGTGCCGGGTCCGGTAGAAGACGTTGTTCATCGCCATGATGGCGGCGGCCGACTTGGCGGCGGTGTACGCCTCGGGGGAGAGGTTGGCCTTGGCCTCCGGCTCCAGCTCGCTCAGCACCTTCGGCGAGCGCGACGCGATGGCGCAGGCCAGAACGGTGCCCCACAGCTGCTGCTGCGGCAGGTCGCTGTTGCCGATCACCGAACCGAGGTTCAGCTTCAGGTCCTTGGCGTAGTCCGGAACGGCGGACTTCAGCTCATCGAGTGCCATGTTCGATCACTCGCCCGAGAGGAGCGCGACCGGGTCCAGGGTCTCGTCGCCCTTGGACCAGTTGCAGGGGCAGAGCTCGTCGGTCTGCAGGGCGTCCAGGACCCGCAGGACCTCCTTGGGGTTACGGCCGACGGAGCCGGCGGTCACCATGGTGAACTGGATCTCGTTGTTCTGGTCCACGATGAACACGGCGCGCTGCGCGAAGCCGTCCTCGCCCTCGATGCCCAGGTCACGCATGAGCTCGTGCTTGGAGTCGGCCAGCATCGGGAAGGGCAGGTCGGTCAGGTCCGGGTGGTCCTTGCGCCAGGCGTGGTGCACGAACTCGGAGTCGCCGGAGAAGCCGAGGATCTGGGCGTCACGGTCGGCGAACTCCTCGTTCAGCTTGCCGAAGGCCGCGATCTCGGTCGGGCACACGAAGGTGAAGTCCTTGGGCCACGCGAAGACGATCTTCCACTTGCCCTCGTAGGTCTTGTGGTTGATCTGCTCGAACTCCTTGCCCTTCTCCAGCGAGACACAGGCAGTCAGGTCGAACTCGGGGAACTTGTCACCGACAGTGAGCACACGCACTCCTTGCAAGGTAGGAAATCCCTTTTGGGGTTTTCCTGGGGGTTGGACGTTCACCACAGTGCCACAGCGTGCATTGATCAGGGAAATAGCTAGACTCGGTGGCGTTGATCGGAGGTGGTTATCAGTGGTCCAGCCCACTACGCCGGCCGCCGGGCGCCCCCGGCAGCCCTCGTTCTCGCAGCTCCGCGCGTTCGCCGCGGTGGCCGAGCATCTGCATTTCCGCGAGGCGGCCGCCGAGATCGGCATGAGCCAGCCCGCGCTCTCCGGTGCGGTCTCGGCCCTGGAGGACGCACTCGGCGTCCAGCTATTGGAGCGTACGACCCGCAAAGTACTGCTGTCGCCCGCGGGGGAGCGGGTCGCCGCCCGGGCACGCACAGTGATGGAGGCGGTCGGCGACCTCATGGAGGAGGCCGATGCCGCCCGCGCGCCCTTCACCGGCGTACTGCGCCTCGGCGTCATCCCGACCGTCGCGCCCTACCTGCTCCCGACCGTGCTGAAGCTCGTGCACGGCAGGTACCCGGACCTCGACCTCCAGGTGCACGAGGAGCAGACCGCCTCGCTGCTGGACGGCCTGGCGCACGGGCGGCTGGACCTGCTGCTGCTCGCGGTGCCGCTCGGCGTCGCCGGCGTCACCGAACTGCCGCTCTTCGACGAGGACTTCGTGCTCGTCGCGCCCAAGGAGCACTGGCTCGGCGGCCGCGGCGACATACCGCGCGAGGCGCTGCGGGAGCTGGACCTGCTGCTTCTGGACGAGGGGCACTGCCTGCGCGACCAGGCGCTGGACATCTGCCGCGAGGCGGGGCGCGAGGAAGGGGCCGCGGTGACCACCAGCGCGGCCGGGCTCTCCACGCTGGTCCAGCTGGTGGCCGGCGGGATGGGCGTCACGCTGCTGCCGCGCACCGCGCTGCGCGTGGAGACCGGCCGCAACGAGGAGCTGACCACCGGGTACTTCGACGACCCGGCGCCCTCCCGGCGGATCGCCCTGGCCATGCGCACCGGCGCGGCCCGGCAGCGCGAGTTCGAGGAGTTCGCGGAGGCGCTGCGGACGGCGCTGCGGCCGCTGCCGGTACGGATCGTGGACTGAACCGCCGGGCCGCGGCGCCGGTTCACTCCGTCCGCAGCCCGTCCGGCCGCATCAAGCGCCACAGCGGCGGCAGGCTCAGCAGGGTGACCAGAAGGATCACTCCGGCGCCGATGCCCGCCATGCCGGCCACCACGGGCCAGTCCACCCGCGCGCCGGCCTCCGTCGTGGTCAGCAGGACCGTGCCGAGGCCGACGCCGGCGGTCACCGCCAGTACCAGGCCCAGTACGACGGGGATCGCGGTCTGCCACAGGACCGACCAGCCCATCGTCGAGCGAGGGGTGCCGTACGCGTCCAGTACGGACAGCAGCCTTCGCCGCTCGCGCAGCTGCTCCACGGTGGAGACGACCAGCCCCGCGCCGATGAGCAGCAGGACCACCACGGCACCGAGGTACACCGCGGTGCGCACCTCGCCGTACTGCCGGTCGTGCGGGTTGTCGACCGCGGACAGCTCCCGCATCCCCGGATGCGCGTGGAAGGCGGCCGTACGGATGCGCTCCACCGCATCGGCCTCCCGCGCCTTGTCGTACCCGACGCGCAGCTCCGTCTCCGGGACCCGCAGGCGCGCCGGGGAGAGTGCGCCGGGGGTGGCGAGGATGTCGCCGGGGAGCGGCTCACCGGCGTGCCGGATGCCCGTCACGCGGCGCGCCGTCTCCGGGACGGTCCATGGCCGGGGCGGACCCGATTCCTCGTACCCGTCCGGCGGATTCAGATTCACCCGGGCGCCGGGGCGGACGAAGCCGGACCCCGCGCTGCGGCTGCCCCGGTCGGCCGGGAGGAAGACGTCGCCGTCCCGGCAGGAACCGATGTGTGCCCTGCGCCGCAGCTCGGCGCAGTCGGCGACGGTCACCAGCGCGTGGTCGGTACCGAGGCGACCGCCCGAGTGGCCCCGGTCGCCCGCCCGGCTCACCGACGCGCCGACGCTGCCGTGCGCCCAGGTCACACCCGGTGTCCCGCGCAGCGTGGCCAGCATGTCCCGGGTCGCCTGCCAGTCCGGGGTGCTGCCGCTCAGCTCGATCACCGGGCGGCTCGCGGACTTCGCGTACGCGTCCGCGTAACCGGCCTGGAAGGTGGTGAAGACCATGTGGATGGCGATCGCGCCGGCCACCGCCACAGTGATGCCGCTGACCGCGCGGTTGGCCGCGCTGCTGGACAACTGGAGCCTTCGTACGGCCAGTTGCCAGGGCACCGGACCGCCGCGCAGCCGCCCCACGACGGCCTCGACGAGCCAGGGCAGCAGTGCGGTGACGCCGAGGAGCAGCAGGGCCGCGCCGAACGCCAGCCGCAGGGCGCGGAACCACACCGCGTCCGGCTCCCAGACCAGGGAGAGCAACAGGGCCAGGCCCGCCAGGGGCAGCGCGAGCCGCCATCCGAGCCGGCGCCGCGACACCGGGCGGTCGCGCACCACGTCCAGCGGCTCCGCGGTCATCGAGCGCTGCGCGAACAGCGTGACCAGGATGGATGCCGCGGGGACGAGGACGGCTACCAGTGCGGCGAGGCCCGGGGCCGGCACCACGTCGGCGGGGAAGACATTGACGCCCCAGAGGGTGACGGCGCCGACCGCCTGCCGCCCGGCGAGGAAGATCAGCAGCCCGGCCAGCAGTCCGAGCCCGGCGCCGACCGCCGCCTCGCCCGCCGCGATCCGGCGGGTGGCCGAAATGTCCGCGCCGATCAGCCGGAGCGTGGCCAGCCGGGCCTCCCGCCGGTCGCTGCCGAAACGTACGGCCGTCCCGACGAAGACCATGACCGGCATCAGCAGGACCACGCACGCCAGGACGATCAGCAGCACGAGCCGCGTGCTCGGCGGCCGCGGGTCGAAGATCTTGCCGAAGCGGCTGATGCGGTACGCCTCGCCCGCCGACCGGTCGTCCAGCCCCGCGACGAACGTCAGCTCCTGCGGGCCGAGCAGCCCGCTGTCGCCGATGGTGCCGACGGCTTTGTAGTCCAGGCGTGCGCGCAGCTGCGCGCTGCCGGGTTCGGCGAGCAGTTCGCGCAGGGCGGGGGAGACCACCATCTCGCCGGGCCCGGGGAGGCGTTCGATG